>JAIFLU010000221.1 GCA_020048915.1 Bacteroidota bacterium
CTGTTGCAATTTATTCATTGAATAAGGATTACTTTTTAGTCACTTTTAAATATGGAACACTGGAAAGTAAATTGTTCGAAACATTTGTTATTAGCCGTTTTGATGGAAAAGCCCAAAAAATTATCAAAGCAATACTTCCTGAAAAATCTGGAACTATAGGTTCCAATATTGATGATAATACCCTGGCTATACGACATGATAATAATTCCAATTTTTATTTTAAAACAGATTTGCTGAATTATAAAATGGATTTTAAAAATCAAAAAACGCCTTTATTTGAAAGCTTTTTAGAAGGACAACCTCTCAACGATAATTTTATCGTTGACTACTTGGGAAATATCTTAACTACCAATAAAATTCATTTGGTTAGCGGTAAATCTGTTTCCTTGCAAAATACTAAGGAAGACTTTTCATATCCGCTACATAGCTTTATTAACAATTTATATTATATAACAAGAGTAGCAGATTCGGTTCAGGTAGTTAAAATCAACGCAATTACAGATGAAATATCAGAAGAAATTCTTCAACCTTATTTTTATGCTCCTAAAACCGAAACAACCTTTATTAATTCTCATCTGTTTGCCGATTACAATAAAATAGTTGTTATTTTATCGAATCAAATTATTGAAATTAAGGATAATAAACCAAAAGTATTTGACTTGAAGTTATTAAATCTCAAGAAAATATTTTTAAGCAGCAGTTCAGATAATAATTACTATATATATGGGGAGAACGCTGTTAACGACAAGGTATTTGTAAAAATAGACCCTTCTCAATCGTCTCCGGTTTATACGCAGATAGTCGCCCCAAACTACATGGAAATTTTACGTTTCTCTGTTTCGGAGAATGATAAAATAGTTTTTTCGGGTACACGGATTGCCGACAGCAAAGGGATATATGGATATATCCCCGGAAATAGCAACAATTGGATTTTTGAAGACGATCAGGAAATTGACGACATCCAGGTTCTTGTTCGTTAAAAATTCGCAAAGACTCAGTTCTACAACTTTTTAAGTCAGAAATAGATCATTTATTAAGGTATCGAGTTAATTTTTAAATTAACTTTGGAAAAACCTAATAATTACAACTATGCACCTTACTTGTGTTCATATTTATGTTAAAAAAGATTTTGTAGAAGAGTTTATTGTTGCCACTCGAAAAAATCACACAGCCACCCGCAAAGAACCAGGAAATACTCGTTTTGATATAATTCAGCTTGAGAATTTTGCTCAGAAATTTGTCCTTTATGAAGTATTTGAATCAGAAGAAGCTGCTGCATTTCATAAAACAACACCTCATTATTTGGAGTGGCGCGATACTGTTCAGGATTGGATGGAACAGCCCCGTCAGGGAGTACGTTATAAAGTAATTGAGCCCAACGATAAAAATTTATGGTAGGCTCGTTTAAATTTTCACCAACACCATCTCTTATTTTTGGGGTAGGAAAACGAAAAGAATTACCGAAAGTAATTAAAAGTTTTGGTCTTCATTCGCTTATTATAACAGGAGCAGGTTCGTTCAGCAAATCGATAAATGGAAACCAATTACTTAAAGAAATTGAGAATAGTGTAGGGTCTTGCCATTTTGCAACGGTTTCGGGCGAGCCTACTCCTGAAATGATTGACAAAATTGTGGAAAGAATCAGTAATGTTCCTTTAGATGTTATTGTGGCGATAGGGGGAGGGAGCGTGCTCGATACCGGAAAAGCAATTTCGGCCATGATAGGCAAAGATGAAACAATAGAAAAATATTTAGAAGGAGTAGGCACTAAACAACCCGATGGATCTAAAGTCCCATTTATAGCAGTTCCAACAACTGCCGGAACCGGAAGTGAGACTACTAAAAATGCTGTAATAACCAGGATTGGCGAAAATGGTTATAAAAAATCGCTTAGGCATGATAATTATGTTCCGAATATTGCCTTAATCGATCCAGAATTAACGGTAAGTTGTGGTAAAGAAATAACGGCTGCAAGCGGTACCGATGCATTTACCCAATTGCTTGAGGCATATGTATCATCCAAATCATCACAGTTCATTGATCTTTTTGCTTTGGAAGGATTGAAGCTATCTGTGAAATATCTTTTACAGGCATGGAAAAACGGGGATAATTTGGAAGCAAGGACAGGAATGTCTTATGCAGCAATGTTATCGGGAATTGCTTTAGCTAATTCAGGATTGGGAACGGTTCACGGTTTTGCATCGTCCATAGGTGGTTTTTATCCTATCCCTCATGGAGTAGTTTGCGGAACGCTAATATCAGAATGCGTTGCAAAAAATATTGAAAAACTGTCCAAGTCAAAAAGCAGTGAGGGGTATATAAAATATGCCGGAATTGGAAGGCTTTTAACGACTAAGAATGATGCGAGTAATAGTTATTATTGTAAACTTTTAATTGAGTCTCTTCGGGGATGGGTTGATGAAATGCAATTACCACGCCTTTCTTCGTATGGAATTAAACAGGAAGATTTAAACAAGATTGCAAAGGTCACAGATAATAAGAACAATCCGGTGGTTTTAACTGTAGATGAAATGACTCAAATTCTGGAAAGTAGATTGTAATGGTTTTGTTTCTAAATTTATTGATCAGATGATTGCATCAATTTCGAAAAAAGAATGGATCATAATTGCATACATGGTTTTGATAAAGCTGTTAATGCATTTTCTCACCAACACCAATTACGATATACATCGGGACACTTTTTTGTATTACTCTTTAGGTCAAAATCTTGATTGGGGGTATGCATCTGTTCCTCCGCTAATTGGTCTAATTGCTAAAATTTCAACGTTATTTTTTGGTCATTCGGCATTTGCTTTAAACTTTTTTCCTGCGCTAGCTGGAGGTATTTCGATCGTTCTAATTTCACTAATTATTAAAGAATTAGGTGGAAATATTTTTGCCATAATAATTACTTCTTTAGCTTTTATATTGTCACCTTCATATTTGCGCTCCAATTCTTTGATGCAACCTGTCGCTTTTGACCAGTTTTTCTGGTTGTTGTCGGCATATTTTATAGTAAAGCTTATAAGTACAAGTCAAACCAAGTATTGGCTGTTTTTAATGTCAGTTTGGGCAATTGGTTTTATGAATAAATATTTAATTGCTGTTTTTGCAGTGAGTTTTATCTTAGCACTTTTATTTACAAGGCATCGAAAATTAATACTATCCAGGCATTTTTTATTTGGGATTTTACTTGGATTTATAATAGTACTTCCCAATATTATTTGGCAGTATAATCATAACTGGGCCGCATTTCATCATTTAAGCGAATTAAGTAAGAGCCAGTTGGTAAATGTTTCTGCGATTGGGTTTTTGGTTGACTAACTTATTATGAATCTCCCGGGATTATTAGTTTGGATTACCGGACTGGTTGTTTTCCTTTTTTTTAAAGAGGAACGGAATTTTAAAGTTTTAGCAATAACTTTTCTTTTTGTACTGGCAATTTTATTGCTTACCCACGGTAAATCGTACTACACACTTGGAGCCTATACCCTGATGCTAGCCCTCGGAGGTTATGCTGTTGAAAAATACTATTCCCGATTTATGAAAATAGCCGGATTAGCCTTTATTGTAATATTAGCACTGCCTGTTATTCCTTTTAGCCTCCCAATAATGGATTTTCCCGCGATGGAAAAGTATTCAGCCCCTATGGCCGAATTTACCAATCGTTGGGAAGATGGGAAAAAGCATCGTTTGCCTCAGGATTATGCTGATATGACAGGTTGGAAGGAGTTAAGTGACATTGTAATTTTAGTTTATGATTCATTAACACCTGCTGAGAAAAAGGAATGTAATATTTATGCAGAAAATTATGGTCAGGCCGGAGCGATTTATTACTATGGAGAAAAGTACAATTTACCCCGCCCCATAAGCTTTAGTGATAATTTTCTCCTTTGGGCACCTGATAGTATAAATAAGAGCAATTTAATTTATGTTAATGACGAAGTTGGAGATATAAAGTTTCTTTTCAAAAAATATGAATTGAAAGGAACTGTTAATGATCCATATTTCAGGGAAAATGGCTTGATGGTGTTTTATTGTACTGAACCCTCCGATGATTTTAAGAATTTTTATAGCAAAAAGGTAAAGGAGCTTAAAAAGGTTTATATCCGATAAAACAAAAAAGGTGTCCTAAATTTTAAGTCACCTTTTTTGTAATAGAATCGGAAATTATTTTACAATTCCCGAATCCAAATATTTCTAAAACTTACCAGATTTCCATGGTCTTGTAAAACAATAGGAAGTTTTAAATCATGACTTTTATATTTTGGAAGTCCAATATATTCAGTTGTTCCTAAAAGTGCAATATGGTTTTGAACTAAAACACCGTTATGTATAACAGTAACATAGGCTGGAATCATAACGCGGCCTTTTTCACTAAAACGGGGAGCTGTATAAATAATTTCATAGGTTTGCCAATCTCCTGGTTTTTTGCAAGCATTTACTAGTGGGATATGCTGCTTGTAAAGTGATCCTGTTTGTCCATTCGAATAAGTAACGTTATTATAGCAGTCTAAAACCTGAACCTCATAAAGCCCCTGAAGAAATATTCCACTATTACCACGCATCTGCCCATCACCTGTAATAACAGTGGGTTCGCGAAATTCGATATGTAACTGACAATCGCCAAATGGTAGTTTTGTTTGAATAGTCCCGGTTCCGGGTTTTACAGTAAGGGCACCTTCAGCGACAGTCCAGGCAGCAGGAGCTCCTTTATCGGTTTGCCATTGATCCAGATTTTTACCGTCGAACAAAATAATTGCATCTGAAGGAGCTTGAGTGCCTTCTCCCGGAGTTACAATCGGAGGAACAGGCTCCCATAACTCTGTGCTTTCAGGGTTCTTTTGCTGAGCATTTAAAAATAATGCACCTCCCGCCAGAAGAACAATAACATTAAATAGCTTTTTCATAAAATTTTAAAAATTATAATTAATAGTAAGTATAGCATTAATGAGCTAAAGATAGGGAATTTTTTTTCTGAAACTGGCAAAAAGTTTTAGGTATGAAATATCAGATTCAATCTACAAACTAACTCCAAGGCGAAAGCCAGCAATAAAAGAAGTTCCTGTATACCCATAATCAAAGGAATTATCGTTAAACCGAATATCAGAGCCTGCAGGTTGTTTATAAAAGCTGTATCTCAATCCAAATCCTATAAAAATGTCTGCAAATAACCGGTCAGTTATTTCGCGCTGGTATCCTATTATTCCTTCGGTAAGTATCTTATTTATATAAACATGATAGTCGCTGTTTTCCATTCGAAAAAAGTTAACGCCATTATCGTTAAATTCTACCCAACGGCCGTTTGAAACCAGCATATTAAAATGCTGATATCCCAATCCCCCGCCAACATAAATGCCTTGATTCGAATATTTCTTTGAAATAAAGGATTTTCGATAAACGGATAATCCAAACCCATGCATTTGTTTATAGGCAGGATAGTATAAATGATTAATATCGTTTAGGTTACTAACATTAATATAGTATTGCGGTGCAAAAACCCACCAGTTTTTTGAATCCGGTGTTTGTTTGTCTATTTCAATGCGGAGACCATGTTGAAAAAGATACTGAGGGACCCCCATTACCATCCATTTATGTTCCTGGCCTTGAGCTTTTACAGGTGAAATGAAGAAAAATAAATATCCTATCAAAATAAATACTATTGCTTTTTGCAAACTATTCATGTTTTCACTTTTTATAAGTTTAAATGGCTAAAATATAGTAACCTAATTATGATAAGGCTGAATAGTTGTTAGAAACCAAAACCAAGCCTTAGCCCAAGAATGATTACATTTCCGGTAAACCCATAATTATACATAAAATCGTTAAAAGGCTCATGCCTAGTACCAGTATACTTTTTATCCGAATATCTTCCTCCTAAACCTGCATAAAGATCCACTATCAATTTGTCGAAAGCGAGTGTTTGATAACCTACGACAATATCTCCACCAATTTTATTAATTTTAGTTTCTGCTTTTTTAAAGGTTGAACTAGTATTATCGTCATCGTATTTCAGGTTAAAATAATTGTATGTTAAGCCATAGCTGAAATATGCGCCAAAGGGAGGATTTTTTTTGCTAAGATAAATACGATGATAAGCAGAAATTCCAACTCCAATGAGTTCCTTAAAATCACGATAGATGTTGTCGCTCCCCCGCTCAGCAGCATAAAATTGAGGGCCAATTTGAATCCAATGATTTTTGTTAATTTTTCGATCGTAATCAATACGGATTCCATTATTAATCAGATGAAAGGGATGGAAAACCAATGCTTCGTTTATCGAGGTGTCTCTTTGGGCAGAGCCATTTTGACAATAAAACAAATTCACAAGCATTAAAAACAAACTTGTAACCTTTAAATTAATATACATAGGTTCTGAATTATTGAATGTGGCTCAAATAATTAATAGTATCGTTATGATAGGAGTATTGATGCAATCCATCCTCGGCCAATACCAGTAAAAGATTATCATCGGGTATAACATCAATTGCAGGAATTTTAAAATGCTTTTTAAATACCGGGTGGTAAGGATCTGTCAAGGAGTATATTTTCAATCCGTTATCACATACAAACAGGTTTTTTCCATCAATACCCAGCCCCAGAGGTTTTGTCATATTAAGACTACTGACAAAAGAGGGCTTTGTTTTATCCTTAATATTTACTACTTGCAATTCATTGGTATTTCTTCCACAGAAAGTTTCCGTATGAAGCGTGACATATGCAATTGAATCGTTAGCTACTACGGGGTCGCAACTATAAATATGCTGGTACATTGAGAGCTGAACAGGATTTGATGGATCGGAAATATCAAAAATATACATTCCCCAGTCTGATCCTAAATAGAGCGTATTAAGATCAGCAAAAATAGTTTCGATATTAAATCCCACCGGGAGTTTTTTAATACTGATCGGTTTATGGGGATCTTCAAGATCGAATACATTTAAAGTTCCCTGATCTACAGTATATAAATTATCTCCAACAATTGTAAACCTTGCCATCGATCCTCCCTTGCCATTGCTTGCATTATCTCCCGCTTGTCCTTCCGATTTATCGCAGGCAGTAAATACTAATCCCACGATAATTAATGTCAATAATATTTTTTTCATATAAATTTTATTTAAATATTTTTCTTCCACTCCACGATCATTGTATTTTCCGGGCGATTTGATTGCTGATATTTGTATGGAATATATCGTAAATCGGGAGGAAGAGGTTCCGGAAACACATTTCTAATCCTTTCAGTTACCTGAATGGTTGAGAAATTACTGATATCGATAGCTACCAAATCCATACTATTATCGGCATATAACGAATTTGCCTTAACCGATATATCGACGCAACCAGGTACACGAATAAACCCTTTGTTCAAAGGTGAATTGGGGTTTGAATTGTCAATTACATGAATTCCTTTATACTTCTCAGTAATATATACCCATTGACCTTTTTTATAAATTTTTCCAATATCAGAAATTGTTTTTGCCGGTTGAAATTCGATACTCTTTTCAAGTTCAGTTCTGCTCATCAGTATTGGGCTATAAGCTGTTTCTTCTTGCAAGGGCAGGTCAAACGATGATGTTAAGATAATAATACCTCCAATAAGAAATAAATTCAAGATTTTCATAACCTGATTTTTGAGATTTTGAACTAATGATGGAGGTTAATCCAAAAGGTTGCGCTAGTTCAGGGTAATATAGTTAAACGATTTTTTTAGATAAAAGAGCTTTTGATTTTAAGGTTATAATAGTTAGTCGATTATAATTCCTCAATTTTACCAGTTTCCTACCAATTATATTTTTAGATATCTTTGCATTTTAAAAATGAGACTATGCCTTTAAATGTTCCGGATAATTTGCCAGCAATTGAAATTTTGAGAGAGGAGAATATTTTTGTTATGCCTGAAACTTTGGCTATGCATCAGGATATTAGACCTCTCAGGATACTTATTCTTAATTTGATGCCGGTTAAAATTACAACCGAGATTCACCTGTTGCGCATGCTTTCGAATACTCCTTTGCAAGCAGAAGTAATGCTGCTGAATATTAGCAACCATGTTTCGAAAAATACTCCAAAAGAACATTTGGAAGAATTCTATAAAACATTTGATCAGGTTAAAAGTCAGAAGTTTGATGGCTTGATTATTACAGGTGCACCTGTTGAGCATCTTGATTTTGAAGAAGTGGACTATTGGGACGAAATGAAAGAAATTCTCAATTGGGCAGATCATCATGTTACATCCACACTATATATATGCTGGGCTGCTCAGGCAGGATTATATTATCATTATGGTATTCCAAAATATCCGGAGGATAAGAAAATTTTCGGTGTTTTTAAACACTGGATTAATACCCCAAATGAGCATATTGTGCGTGGCTTCGACGATGAATTCTGGGTACCACATTCACGTCACACCAATTTGGTTAAGGGTGATATCGAAAAAGTTTCAGACCTCTTAATTATTGCAGAATCAGAAGAAGCTGGTGTACATATGATTGCTTCAAAGGATGGTAAACGGATTTTTGTTACCGGCCACTCTGAATATGATCCCTTAACATTGAAAATGGAATATGATAGAGATAAATCGAAAGGATTGCCCATTGATGTTCCTCAGAATTATTTCCCGGGTAATAATCCTGACAAACCTCCGGTAGTTCGCTGGAAAAGCCATGCCAGTTTGTTCTACTCCAATTGGCTCAATTATTATGTATATCAGGCAACTCCATTTATACTTGATGATATTAAATAATTATGCTCATGTTTGAATTTGGATGCTATTTTGATTGTTTGGGGTTAAAATAACAATTTTCAGTTTAGATATATTCAAAAAAGGAAGTTGTAATATTTTACAGGATAAAGGGACAGTAATTTTTATATAAGAATAAAAGAGTAGAGATCTTTCTATTCTACTTTTTTGCGAAGAATTTTTTTTTCCGAAACAATTCGTTTATTGTCCAGGCGCCTTACTTTTGAGGACTTTGATGGAGCCGTTGGCCTTCTTTTTTTGGGGGGAGTTAAAGCTTTTGCAAATAATTCATAGAATCTTTCAATAACAGTCTCTTTATTTTGTATTTGTGATCTGGATGCTTGCGATACTATGATAAAAAAGCCATCGTTACTTATTCGCGAAGCAAGTTTTTGAGTAATAATATCTTTTTCTTCGGAAGTTATTAATTCAGAATTAGTAACGGAAAATCGAAGTTCTACCTTTGTACTTACTTTATTCACGTTTTGTCCACCTGCGCCGCTACTTCTCGATGCGCTTATCTTGAACTCAGTTTCAAATTCCCGGGTTCTTAATTCTTCAGGAGTCATTTTAACGCAGCTTAGATGGTACTCACATTTGTTCGGAATGTAAAATACTTTTGTGAAAAATAGCTATAAATAATTACAATAACTGTAGTCAAGATTTTGGAAACAGTTGCATAAAGTCCAAAATACTCAACAAAGAGTTTTATAAAGATATAATTCAATAAAATACACATTAAAACGGTTAACCCATAACGAAAAAGTTGAATTCTTCCTCGAAGCTCTGATTGTGAAAATGTTATGTACTTTGAAAGAAAAAATCCAGTTGGAAATGTAACACAGAAAGCAATTAAAAAAGCTGCAACATATGGACTAATTGAAAGATATTTAAGATGTACTATTTTTTTTTGAAGTAAAAAATTATAATTAATAAAATACAGAAAAATATCGAATGATGTATTCACTCCTCCACAAACAGCATAGCGGAATGTTTTAATTGGGATTATCCTTTGAAAAGGTTTATGCAGCCAATCAATTAATTCGATAATTGGTTTTCGGATTGTTTCAATTGTATCCAATGACTAAAAAGTTTTAGATTTCAAAAATATATTTCTTTTCTGCACTTAGAAAATATTTTATGAGGAATTATCAATTATAATTGACAAGAAAATGAATTGTTCTTTTTTGCAAAAAAAATGTGTCATCTTTTCCAGATCAGTGCCATCCCATAATTTAAACAAAAAAATATACCGTTATATTTTCAGCCACCAATTAGAAGTACTTAATGGCATAGTATTTGCACAAAACTATACCTAAAAAATCTGGTAATGAAACCGCTTCTTCTTCTGACCACATTTCTAATTTTGATTTGTGCAAACTCCTTTGGGCAGACAGCGAAAACCCTTGAAGGAATAATCTTAAACAAAAAGACAGGCGAAAAGCTTCCCTTTGCTTCAATTTATTGCAAAAACGACGGAATTGGCACAATCTCAAACGAAGCGGGGAAATTTAGATTTAATATCCCTGCAGAGGCTAAAGATGATAGCATATTTATTTCCTTTCTGGGATTCGAGAAGAAATATTTCCTGAAAAGACAAATTCATTCGGAT
This sequence comes from Bacteroidota bacterium, assembly GCA_020048915.1. Lineage (GTDB taxonomy): Bacteria > Bacteroidota > Bacteroidia > Bacteroidales > JAAUTT01 > JAAUTT01. The sequence goes on from JAIFLU010000221.1 coordinate 10,353, forward strand.
AGTATCTATATTATCAAATTGAACCCTATATCTACTCAACTTAAGGAAGTGACAGTTTTAGCCAAGGGGGCAAGAAGTTTGGAAAGGAAAATAATTCGAGAGGCAATTAGAAGAATTCCATACAATTATTCAACTTCACCATTTGTTTTGAATGGCTACTACCGAGATTATGTAAGAGATGGATATCATTACCGCAATCTCATTGAAGCAGCTCTGACTATTTTCGACAAGGGATATGAAACTAATGATTACCAATTGACTCAATTTAAAATAAATCAAATTCGAACGAGCCCTGTTTTTAAATTCGATTCGTTGGAGAACTCTCAGATGTATGGAAGTAATAAAGTTGTTCCACATTCTGAGTTATATGATTTTGACGGAAATGAATTTTGTATTCTAAGAATTCATGATCCAATTCGAAATTTTAATCAATTCTCATTTTCATTTATCGATAAATTAAAATCAAATTTTCTTAGTAATCATAAGTTTCAACTGGATAGTACCATTAATAGTGAATCGGAATCGTTCTATGCCATTTCGATTTATAAAAAGACATCTCTAAAAGATAGGGGTGGCGAAAAGTTAGAATTTGAAATTACCGGAAGATTATTGATTAATAAAAAAACTTATGGTATACACCGCTTTGGTTATTCGGTAAACTGTAAGTCGAAATCCTTTACCGGATTACTTTATGAATTAAATCTGGAGTATAAAGATTATGAATCAAAGCTATACCTTAACTACATACTATTTAAAAATTATTTTGAATTTACAAGGCCTGCATCAATCGATGATTTTATTATTACAAAAATTTCCCTTGATAAAAATAATTGTGAGGTTAATGTATTTCTGTCGCAGCTAATTAATAATGACCGCTGGAGAGAAGCAAAAATAATCCTTAAAGTGGATGATAAAATAATTCCAACGGAGAAAATTTACCATTTCCCAAATAAGATTCTGATTAAATACTCCAGTGACAATTCTTTTATGAAGGAAATAAATGAAGGAAATAGCTATAGGTTATCTGTCGAGATTAAAGATTTATTAAGTGTAAATAACGAGCCACTATTTAGATCGAAACCCATAGGATTATATCAGTATAGGGAGTTTTTTGCAAATGAGATCAAAACAAAGAATTTTGCCTTAATTTCTAATGCTGAATATGCAGATAAAAAAATACCGCTCAATAAAGTGGATGCGAAGATTGATTCTACTTTCTGGAAATTGTATAACTATTTCTTATTACAGCCTTTAAAAAATTAAATGACTATAGGGAAAAATTAACAACTCTAATATTATCCAAATTAAACAACCATTTTCCTTTTCAGTCCCTTTTGGAGAACCCAAAGTAACCAAAAACGTTTTGACGGTACGAATGCTCCTGATAGTCCCGATAGCTATCGCAGATCGGAACCGGGCTCTGCATTATTGGGATTGATTTGCCAATCTATTAGGGTAATTTAAATTCAATGGATCTCTGTTGAACTAACCCCTAATTATTTTGCAATGAAATCAAAACTTCAACGTTGCCAATTTATTTCAACATGCTGTAAATCAAGCCTTGCAGGTTGCGGATTACTCATGTCTCCTGGTATAAATGCGGCTTCTTTATTTATTTTCAGGGACGATGAAAAACCTGATCCCAAAAAATTAAACTATTGCGGATATCAGTGTCCTGCCGATTGCAAGTTTAAAAAAGCCACGGAAGAAAACAGTCTGGAATTAAAAAAAGCAGTTTATACCGAATGGCGGCTAAAGGAAAAATATGGAATTGAGTTTGATGCATCCCAAATTTTTTGTTACGGATGTAAAACAGCAGATAAGCCTATGGGAATAGGAGTAAGCCATTGTTCTGTGCGTGCTTGCGCCATTTCTAAGAACTACGATTGCTGCATCGAATGTAATGATTTAACGGCCTGTGATAAAGAAATCTGGAAAACATTTCCCCAGTTTAAAGAGCATGTAATTCAAATGCAAAAGAAGTATCATGCATAATTCTTTTTTTTAATATTGCCTTTTAATTCTCAGATTATTTTGGAAGATGCATATAATTAGTAATTAGACTTTCCAAGTTTTAGAAACTTGGAAAGTTTTGTAAAAAAAACTTTTTTTAGATCAATAATGAAAGAATTTGTTTTCTTCTTAATACTATTGCACGGAAATATTTAGCCCCTGAATAAATACTATGAATAACGAATTCTTTGATGATATTGTATTTGAAAATCAAGACTTTACTATTAACAAAGTAACCGGGAAAGAATTTGACAAATGCGTTTTCAAATCGTGTAATTTCTCCAATAACGACTTTTCATCCATTAGCTTTATTGATTGTATTTTCGAAAGTTGCAATTTAAGTATGGTGAAACTTGCAAGTACCAGTTTAAAAAATATAAGGTTCAAATCTTGCAAATTAATGGGCGTAGATTTCAGCCATTGCAACGATTTTTTAATGTCGGTAGCATTTGATAAGTGTATGCTCGATTACACATTTTATTTTAAAAAGAAATTGAAAAAAACGGTTTTTAATGAGTGCAGCATTAAAGATGCCAATTTTACAGAAACTGACTTAACAGGATCGGAATTTTACAATTGTGACTTTTCAAATGCAATATTTTATAAAACAACTCTGATTCAGACCGATTTTCGTACTTCTCGAAATTATTCTATTGACCCGGAAATAAATAGCATTAAAAAGGCCAAATTTTCCTATCCAGCTGTTTTAGGATTATTAGATAAATATGATATCCAAATTGAATAATCTTTGTATGGTTTTGAATTGTTTGTTTTAAATAATAAAAACAGGGGTTGATCAAAAGAATCTTTATTCAACTCATCTTTTATATATTTTCGGCAGTAAATTTTTTGGCTGAATATTAAAGAGAATGGTTATGAATATACCAATTGTTCATAAAAAACGAAACCTCCAATATTATTCCATCATAGTTACCACTTTTTTTGCGTTAATATTATTGTCAATTGCACTATTTGGATCATACTTAATAAGTATGGTTAGTTACCAATTTATTCAAATAATGGCCTTTTCAAGTCTTATCATTTACCTGATTTTTGTGCTATTCATATTCTTTTCGAAAAAGTACAAAGAAATTGGTACCATTGTAACTGACAGTAATTCGTTTAAAATAATTCGTGGTACTGGCGAAATTCAATACAAACCAGATAATATATCGGATATTCGTTTAATTATAAATAGCTATCAGGGTCAACGTCGCGAAGAATATAAGATGCTAAAGGAAGATGGACTCGGTAATTTCCTTGTTTTTGCTTTCCGCGATAAAACTTACATTCATGAGCTCTACCTTCGCGATTTCCATACCTTAAAAGAATTTGTTTTTTATTTCAATAAAACAGTTTCTAATTCTCAAATTATTGTTAATAAAAATCTTAGCATTTAGCTATGATAACCCCCCCCAAATTCTTATCTGTCAAATATTCTATTTTCAGATATTTATTTCGCAAACATTCATTCTACAAAGGTTCCAACCAAATTCCATTTTTTAGTTTTGGATTAATGAGCCAAATGAATATTTTTGCAAACTTTTAAGAATGAAAATCAATTAAGAAGTTTCAACTTAATTACTACGAAAGAAATATTATTAACTATAAAAGAAAACTGAAATGAGTAAACTGACTATCGGAAGTTTTGCAGAATATGAAAAATATGTTGGAAAAGAGATAGGTATTTCAGAATATATAGAAGTAACCCAGGAACAAATCAATTTATTTGCCGATGCCACCCTCGACCATCAGTGGATTCATACTGATCCTGAAAGAGCTGCTATCGAAAGTCCTTTTAAACAAACTATTGCCCACGGATATTTTAATCTGTCTATCCTCCCATATTTATGGCTTGAGATAGTAGAATTTAAGAATGTTAAACTGATGGTAAACTATGGTATCGAAAAACTTAAGTTTAATCAACCTGTTTTGATTGGCAGCCGTATCCGACTGCGTGCAAAGCTCGATTCTCTGATAAACCTTAGAGGCACTGCCAAAGCTCAGCTTTATGTTGTTCTCGAAATTGAAGGAAATAACAAACCAGCTTTGGATGGTACACTTGTTTTCCTTTACCATTTTATTTAAAAATTTTCAATTATGTCATAACTACATACTTTATTGCATTCAAATATTTTTAGAACACTTATAACAAAAGAGTTAGTCATTTAAAATTGATTAACTCTTTTTGTTTTACCGTAATTTACCCGGCTTAAATACCAGTGTTATCCTTTCTTTTCAGCCTTTAATGAACTTTTTCAGTTTTTCAATTATTCCCCATACTTTATTGGAACAAAATAATATATTTGAGGCTTTAAAAAAGTACCATATCCAAATGAAAACCAATAAACCCATAATTATAATTCTTCTGCTTCTGATTTTTGCTTTTAATAATTTATTTAGTCAAAAGCTGAAAATTACCGTAGATGCAGGAATAAATCAATCCATTTATTGCGGCGATACAATAACTTTAACAGCTAGCGTTTCAAATTGGGTAAATTTAGGTGCGAATATTAATTCATATAGTCCCTATTTTAATAAAGTATTGTTTATTAACCCCAAAAAGGGCTTTTTAATTGATAATAATGGCACTGTATACAAAACCTTAGATGGAGGAATTAATTGGCAGTCAATAAAAATTCTGGAATCAAATTCGTTAAATCATATATTTTTTGTTGGTGAACAAATTGGTTATATAACAGAGTCTTCAGGTAAAATCCTAAAAACAACAGATGGAGGAAATACTTGGACGAATAGCAAGGTAAATTTCTTTTCGAATGCGATTTTTTTTCTAAACAAAGACGCTGGATATATTTCAACAGACTATGGGCATATTATGAAAACCATAGATGGAGGATTAACTTGGGAAAAAATAAATCAGGAAATACTTCCATCCTTCAATAAAATATTTTTTTTAAACGATACAGTTGCTGTAGGCTCTTCAGGAAACGGAATAATGAAAACGTATGATGGAGGAAAAACCTGGAAAGTTGTTTCTCAATTGGCATCGTATGACCTATGTCAGGATGGAGCTAATGCTTTTTACGCTATAAGCAATAATAAAGCAATTTGTAAATCAATTGATTATGGAGAAACATGGGAAAAAATGAACACTGGTCTGCAAAATGACTATAAATTAATTTCATTTAGTTCAAAAGATTCGGCAATTATGGTAGGTGATCAGGGAAGAATTGCCGAAACTTACGATGCAGGAAAAACCTGGAAAGTTTTAAACTATGCTGGTAATTCAAACCTAAATTGCGTTTTTGCAAAAAATAAAACCCAAATTATAGTTGGAAGCAACGGCCTTGTTTTAAAAAGTTTTGAATTAGGTACTTTAAATTATGATTGGAGTTCTTCCGATTTGCAAAATATAGAGTCTCTGCAACGTATCAAAGTTTCACCTCGAATAAAAACGAGTTACAAAGTAAAAGTCTCTAATGACTTATTTGAAGGTACCGATAGTGTTGAATTTGAGATAGATTTTAAAATTAATGCAGGAGCAGACAAAATAATAAATTGTGGAGATAGTAGCATGATATTAGGAAAACTATCGGAATTTCGTAAACTTAACTCATTTACAAATTTTGATTTAGATTTTAATTATTTCAAAAACGATTCTACTGGATTTGCCGTTGGATATGGCATTTATAAAACAACAGATTACGGTAAATCGTGGCAGATTATAAATGTAGGTGGGTTTGACTTTTCCACTGGAATTTGCTTTGCCGATTCTTCAACAGGGTTTATCTCAGATTTGGGAGGAAGAATATTAAAAAGTATTGATGGTGGAAACACATGGTTTCAAATCTATGGAGGAATATCAGAAACTTTATATGGAATCTATTTTATAAATAATGCAACCGGTTTTGTATATGGGAGCCATTCAACAATCTATAAAACTACCGATGCAGGTATAACCTGGCAATCAACTACAACCGATAAAAGCACTTCACTTCTTACCATGGACTTTATAAACAATTCTATTGGTTTTGCGGCTGGGGACAGCGGATTAGTTCTAAAAACTGAAAATGGAGGAGAAAGTTGGCAACGGATAAATTTGACAACTAAAAAAGATATAGTTTCCCTGGCTTTTTATGATGAGTCAAATGGAATTATGGTAGGAACCAAAGGATTAATACTTAGAACTGAAGATGGTGGTAAAAACTGGAAAGAAATTAATTCTGGCCGGGAAACAACCTTTTCGGTAGTTTATTATTTAAATAAAAATGAAGTTTATGCCATGGGTGATGAAATAATTTATTCGAACGACTCCGGGCAAACATGGCAATCGCTAAATACACCTCAGAAGAACTATATTTATTCAGCCTGCACAATTAATGGAAAAGTTTATACTGTTGGAAGACAGGGAGAAATGATTGTTTTTAAACCTTACAAAAATATTACCTATAGCTGGTCATCTTCAAATTATCCGATTCAAACCAATTCATCATCCTTTATTATTAAACCTAAAACTAATTCTACTTTTATAGTAACGGCAAATTCAAATGCAGGATGTGTTAGCTCCGATACTGTATCCATTTCTATAAAAGGCCTTAATATAAATGCATATGCTTACTGGAATAAAGTAACATGCGGCGATAGTACTTTTTTAACCTCTAATAGTTGGAGCCAGTATAATACAGGTTTTTCATCGAATATTGAATCTATTAGTTTTATTAATAGCGATACCGGATACATTTCTTATGGTGGATATTCATATGCTAAAACTACGAATGGAGGAAATTCGTGGCAACAATTTTATTCTAATAATTATTTAAATATTTCTTCTTTAAGTTTTTGCAGCACCTCCAAAGGCTATGCAACTGAAAAAGACAATCGCAAATTATATAAAACCGAAGATGGCGGCAAAAACTGGAACCAAACCGGGCTTTCGGGATTCCGAAAAGTCCTTTTCATAAGTTCAAAAATTGGGCTTTTAATTGGCGATAGTGGAAAAATTATGCGAACAATAGATGGTGGAATTTTTTGGAATAAAATTAATTCACCAATAAATGAATCTCTTAATTCTATTGACAATTTCAATGGAAAGCTTTTAGTAATCAAATCTGATTCAAGTAATTATTTGCTTTCGAAAAATGAAGGTTTAACCTGGCAGAAGATAAACAATCCTGCCAATGAGAAACCCATTTTCCTTTACTTAATTGATGAAAAAACCGGCTATGCCATAAATAAGGATAGAAGTATCTTCTATACAAATAATGGAGGAACTTCATGGACATTAAAAAGTAAGACAAATTTAAACATTGGCAGCTTGTTTTTTATAGATGAGCAGAAAGGTTTCGCATTAGATATTTCAAATTATCAGATATTAGAAACAATAGACGGCGGAACGACTTGGTTTAAGACAAAAGATATCTCTAAAATGATATTAAATTTTTGTTTTCCTGAGGCCCAAACTATTTATGCTCTTGGTTATAATGGTTTTTATTATAAATATAACTTATCTCAGTTTAAAAATATTAATTGGTATTCTAATGATGGTTTTTTAAGTAGCAAATTCCCTATGGTCACTGTTCAACCAAAGGAAACCACTAATTATTATATAAAGGCATGGGGAGATGGAGATTGTTATGCTACTGATAGTGCAATAATTCAGGTTGATCCCCTGGTAATTAGCGCTGGAAAAGACATAGAAGTTTTTCCAGGTGATTCGGTTGAATTATTTTCTTCCGTAGGGAATGGTAATGGAAAATGGGAAGTTACCTATACCGATTTTAAACGCATTAAATTCATAAATCGAAATATTGGTTTTGCGCTAAATAAAACCAACGATTTATATAAGACTAAAGATGGTGGAAAAAACTGGATATTTGTTTCAAATCAATATGGAACAATTGATTTCTGTTTCCTTGATGAAAATACTGGTTACCTGGCAGGTTCAGAGATCAAAAAAACTACTGATGGCGGTAAAACATGGATTATTCAGAACTTAGGAGCAACCGCCAGCAAAGTATTATTTACTAACAAGAGAAATGGTTTTATTATTACAACAAACAACTATTATTTTGAAACGAACGATTATGGAAGAAGCTGGCAAAATATCAAAACCGGTAATTACTATATTAAAGATATGTTTTTCAGAAATGAGTTATCCGGGTATGCTATAACCAGGAGCGATTATAAAATTTTAACTACCAACGATGGAGGAAAAAACTGGAAAGAACAGAATACGCTTCTCAATTCAAACCCTTTTACCATATGCTTCACGGATAGCCTCCATGGTTATTACGGTTACTATGGAATATATAAAACAGATGATGCGGGTAAATCATGGAAAGAGGTGTTAAAGACCTCTTCTCAATCAATTGATCATATTTATTTTGTAAATAAAAACAGAGGCTATGGACTAACAAGCAACGGCGAAATCTATAAAACCATGGATGGAGGAGAAACCTGGAATCTGGATATGAATCTTTATTCTAACTATAATTATTATTCAAAGGATATTCAATTCCCGGATGAAGACCATGGATATATTTGTCTTGACAATGGCACATTTGCTAAATATACAGAACCTCTTGATTGTTCCGTTAAATGGGAACCCGTCCAGGATTTTACGAATCCGTTTCAACCTATTCAAAAGATAAAAGTTAACGCATCAAAAAAATATTTTCTAAAAGCTACATCAGGAATTGCTTGCCAGGCAATAGATTCAATTATGGTTATGGCTAAAGACATATCAAAACTAATCTTACTTCAAAAAATTGATATTGTTGAAACGAATGTAGTTCTTGATCCTGGCGAGTTTATAGCATTAAATGTTCTACTATATCCGCAGAATGCCTATAATATAGACATCCGATTTTATTCGGCAGATACCACAATTGCAAGCATTGATAATTTAGGCAAAGTAACAGGGAATAATGGAGGAGAAACATATGTTTATGCCTTGTCGCCGGATGGTAAAATACAAGACTTTTGCAAGATAAAAGTAAATTATAGGTTAACTGGAATTAAAATATATCCTGAATACTCAGGTTTAATGATTGGTAACTCTACTGAGCTGGAAATAGAATTTCTTCCGGACCAGGCTTTGCATAAAGAATACAATTGCTCCTCCTCTAATCCATCTGTTGCTTTTATTATAGAAAAAAACTCCAATTCCATTGTATTAAAAGGACTTCAAGAAGGCTATACCGATATTAGGGTTGTATCCCCCGATGGAAAATTATCCTCCACAGCCAGAGTGTTTGTTGGTCCACTCCTTTCTAAAATAGATATTATCAAAACAGAGATTGATATTCCGAAACTAAAAATGGAAAAATTGGGAATTTCAACCAAACCTTCGAACTTACCTTATTATTATTTTTATTGGCTGAGTTCTGATACAACTATAGTAACTGTAGACTCGATTGGAAAGATTTACTCCAAAAACATTGGTAAAGCAACCGTTGTTTGTTTTTATATTTTTGATCCTTATAAATTCGACACCTGCAACATTAATGTAATAGACATTCCGATTGACAATCCATTCAAAATTTTCCCTAACCCGTTTCAAGATTATATTATTATAGAGCCAGACAAATCATCCTTTATAACCGAAGTGAAAATTTTTAAACTTAATGGAGAAATGGTATTAAATAAAAGACTTACAATCGAAAGGGAGAAAATTTATCTTCAAAACCTTAGCCAGGGCACATATATTCTTGAATTAACCTCTGATCTCAGTAAGGAGAAATTCAAAATAAAAATTATTAAAATGTAGATGAAATTTAAATATTTTGAAGGAAATTGCGAGTTTAAAAGGTTAAATAGTATGAAATAAAAACAATAAATACTTCTAAAAATCATGAAACATCTACTACTTTATTTTTTACTGACATTGGTGTTTTTAGTAAGCCATGCTCAACCCAAAAGCTACGACCTAAAGACATGGCCTGTCGGGGCTTCTCCTACCGAAATTGGAACACGAATTGCCAATAAATTTTTAGAAACTCCCCATTCCCGTTATGGGAATACCCATCCCGATACTCCACCAACTCAAATAACCTATCCTGACGTTTGCACATGGCTTGGAGGAATGTGGTTTGCCAATATTACTAAAAATGAAAATTTGTTTAAAAAATTCGAAATCAGGTTTGACCCGTTATTTGATGCTGAAAAGAATCTTCTACCTAAGCCAAATCATGTGGATAATAATGTTTTCGGAGCAGTTCCATTAGAGCTTTACCTGAAAACCAAACAACAAAAATACCTCGATTTGGGATTAATATATGCCGATACCCAATGGACGTTGCCAGAAAATGCCAAGCCAGAGGAAAAAATTAGGGAAGAAAAAGGTTATTCGTGGCAAACACGAATTTGGATCGATGATATGTTTATGATTACTGCTGTTCAGGCACAGGCTTACCGTGCAACCGGTGATCGGAAATATATCGATCGGGCAGCCAAAGAAATGGTGTTGTATCTGGATACTATTCAACTCGAAAATGGGTTGTTCTATCACTCTCCGGAGGCTCATTTCAGCTGGGCCCGTGGAAATGGATGGATGGCAGTGGGAATGGCCGAAATCCTTCGCATTTTGCCAAAAGATAATCCATACAGGGAACGTATAATGTCCGGATATCAAAAAATGATGGCGGCCTTGTTAAAATACCAGGAATCGGATGGCATGTGGTGACAAATTATTGACGATCCGGAAGCCTGGAAGGAAACCTCAGGAACGGCAATGTTTACGTATGCCCTGATTACCGGAGTGAAAAATAGCTGGCTCAATCAAGAAACCTATGGCTCTGCTGCCCGTAAAGGTTGGCTTGCAGTAATTACTTATATCAATGCCGAGGATGAATTGACCGAGGTGTGCGAAGGAACCAACATTAAAAACGACCGCAATCATTATATGCAGCGTAAACGCATTGTTGGTGATTTGCATGGGCAAGCACCGCTGCTTTGGTGTGCAACAGCTTTGCTGAGATAATATGTTCATTTAAAAAAATTAAATGGCTTATTTGCCCTCTGTCTGCATCGATGAAAGTTCACTTTAACTTATCATATTATCTTGGTTTATGTATCATATAATAGCCCTGGTATATTTCAATGCATTTATTTTCTCCACAGCTGAAATAAAGCAAATTTTAGGAAGTCCTGAATTAATGGCGAGAATAATTAAAACGGAAGGATTGATTGCAGTATGGGATTTCAAGGAAGAAGAAGGGAAATGCAGAAGAAGTAATGGAAAAGGGGAATTTCCGTTATGTGAAACTAATGGTAAAATTTCTCGGGTCAATGATGGCCCATTGTCCGGATATTCTGCAAAATTTAATAATGAGGCATATTTAAATCTGCCGAATTCTAAAGCATCAGCACTAAATATACATGGAAAATCCAAAGGAATAACTATTATGGCTTGGGTAAAATGGACCGGTGAACAAACCGGTTTCGTTGGTGGCATGTGGAATGAATATCAGAATGGCGGAAAACGTCAATATGGTCTTTTTATTTCTCTTCCTTACTATAATGGTCGAAATCAGGTTTGTGGCCACATTTCAAATACTGGCAAACCAACGCCTCCATTTCCCTATTCAATTGATTATTCAGCCAGTAAACAAGAAGTTCCTGCAAACAAATGGACATGTATTGCATTTACCTACGATGGTACTTATATAAAATCGTATGTGAATGGTAAGTTTGAATCTCGGGAACCTGAATTGATTGACCACACCAAAGGTTTTAGTGGTTACCCAAATGGTTTGGTTCAATCGAAAAATCCCTACTTTTTCCCGGAAGGCATGGGGGACAATGGTTCAGATTTTACTGTGGGCGCAGTTTTGTTAAAAAATGGTATGGGTAATTATTTTAAAGGACAAATTGGAGGATTAGCTATTTTTGAAAGAGCATTAAGTGATAGTGAAATCTTGAATATAAAGTAGGTTTTAAAAAATGTGTTGGGTTCAAAGAATCTATAATGCAATCTTTTAAAACATAAGGAAAATATTATCATTTTAATTTTACACAGCATTTTCACCCCTAGGTAATTGGTTGAAAATTGTAAATTACGGTAATTTGGTAATTTCCTTAATTTTAGTTTTAACCTCTGTTATTAAATTTTCTATTAGTGTATAAAAAACAATTGGATATGAAAATAGTATTAAAAGATTTACCTCTGAAATTTCTACTTAAGATCAAGTTCCTAGCCATATTATCATTATTAATCACAAGTAATTTAACAGGACAGCAAACATCAAATAAACCTGAAAGAGAACAATGGTTCATGGATATGGGATTTGGTATGTTTATCCACTGGAGCATGGATTCACAGGTTGGAGCTGTAATCAGTCATTCCATGGCTGGGGCTTCTGAGGATTATCTGAAGCGTTTTATTACCGAACTGCCCAAAACATTCAATCCCAAAAAATTCGATCCCAACGAATGGGCTGTTCTGGCAAAGCTTGCCGGTATGAAATATGTTGTATTTACTACAAAACACCATTCGGGATTTTGCATGTGGGATACTAAAACTACAAGTTTTAATATCCTGAACACTCCGTTTAAACGCGATGCCACAAGGGAAATTTTCGATGCCTTCCGTAAACAGGGAATTGCCATTGGGATATATTTTTCACCGGAAGATTTTCATTTGTTATTCGAAAAGCAGATCCCAATTGGCAGGTTGCAAAATCCATTGCATTACCCGGCTAATAATCCCGATCTGATGGCACTTGATAAGGCCCAAATAAAAGAGTTGTTGTCCAATTACGGAAAAATAGATGTGATGTTTTTCGATGGTCCGGCAGAGGGTTTAAAAGAATATGCCTGGCAACTTCAACCTGACTTAATTGTTACACGTGGGCAGATGCAAACGCCAGAGCAAAACCTACCCGATAAACCAATACCTGGTCCATGGGAAGCCTGCTTTACAATGGGAACTGATTGGCAATATAAACCGACCAACGATCCTCATAAAAGCGGTACCGATATTATTAACATGCTTATTGAAATAAGGGCTAAAGGTGGGAATTTATTATTAAATGTTGGACCAAAACCCGATGGCGAAATACAAATTGAGCAGGAAGCCCTTCTGCGCGAAATAGCTTTATGGAATCTGGTAAATCAGGAAGGAATTCAAAATATTCGTCCATGGGAAATTATTAAAGAAGGAGATAATTGGTTCACAAAATCTAAGGATAATAATACGGTTTATGCTTTCATTCCAGGAGGAAGAACTTGGAAATACGGAGAGCGAAAAGAATTTATTTTTAAAACCATAGCCGGAAACGATCAAACAAAGGTTAGTATTTTAGGTTACGCAAGTGAATTGGTAGAATATAAGCAAGGTTTTGATGCTGAAATTTATTCTACCCAAACTCCATTGGGGTTAGCAATTAGTGCAGTAAATGGGCATCGCCTATACACTAATAACCAATGGCCTAATCCGGTGGTTTTAAAAATTGAAAACGTAAATTTTATTCCTCCCAAACAAATTCTTGAAATAAAAAGTAAGATTGACGGAGCAAAATAATTTGAGTAAATAGATGTAAGTCTCAAATCTCCATTATTTACAAATAAAAAATCGGTCTAATAACCTTATACCTTTCTTTTTGTTTTCTTATTAGTATCTGGAATGATTCTAATGCGTTATTCAGAAACTGTTTAAATTTATTTATCCATTGTATTTAAAAATTCAACCCATTCTGGGTTGCCGTATTATATGTTTTATTTTCCGTAGGTTGACACCTACGGTTATTAAACCTTTCAGGGTTTTCAGCAAACAAAAGTCCGAAGGACTTTAATATGAATAACCTCCGGTAAAACCGGAGGCAAACTAAACGAGAAATTTGGAACCCCGAAGTGGGTTCAAT
>JAIFLU010000206.1 GCA_020048915.1 Bacteroidota bacterium
ATTGCAGCAAGAATAATGACAAAACCAATTAAGTAATAAATTATAATAGCATTATATTTTTTATTATCTTCTAAGATCTTTTTTGATTTTATGTAACCAATAGTTATTAGAATAACAGCCACAAGCATTGCTGAAAAATGTTCTACCAAAAAAAAACGGGTTAGTGACGTCTTCATCGCCAAACCACTGAAAATGACTTTTGGACTTATAGCATAAAGAAAAAAGCCCAACAGAAACTGTAAATGCAGGATAATTAATGTTACTAAACTTGCTTTCTTTAATAACGCTGAAAAAGGACTTTGCTTGGTTTTGTTAAAAATAATCAGGAACAAGGTAGTTACAAAGGAAACAATTATTGCCCATCTGAGGATAGAGTGCGAAACGACTAGTAAATTATACATAATAATTAGTTTTTTTCTTTTCAAACATCAATATCCTTCTTAATGTTCAACGAATTTATCAATTAAAGCGATATTCTCTTATAAATTTAAGATATAAAATCCCGATTCGAAAGAAAATGGGTAATAAAAAGCATTGTATATTTTCTAAATGAATACTGGGAGTTGGTCTAAAACTTGTAAGGATGTCTTAAACGTAATTTTTATGAAAGCTAACCAAACAGTATTTAAAAGTTTCATACTCTTTTCTATCATATTTTTTTTCAGTTTATTTATTAAAGTAGATTCCTTTTCACAGTCTCCAAAGAGGTTAAAACAACTAAAAATTAGATCGATTGATTTATATTTAGATAGTTCGTTTCTACGACTTCCCGGATATACTTTTCCTATTGCTATAAAGGTAGTTGCCGCAGACGGTTATTCCAATTTTTCAAAAGGATTGGGCGGAGGCCAATTGCGCTGGAATAATTTTAATGTTACTGTAAAAGGAGGGGTATTTTCCAATGGGAAAGTTTCAATTTCAAATAAGCTTTATCCAGGCGATTTTATTGAAATTGAAGCCCAATGCATAGATTTTCCTGAAATTCAGATAAAAAAAATGGTGAAGTTAAATTTTATCGATAGCCTGTCGATATTTATGCCCAATTCAATTCAGAAAATACCAGGAGCAAGATTTAATGTTGGTCTTAATTTGCATTACGATAATGGTTGCAAAGAAACCATTACTTCATGGAACGGCAATTCCAAATTGGTCAATGCTTTGAAATTTCAGTTTTCTTCTTCAGGCGGTGAGATTAAACAGAACCGATTTTCGATTAATGCGGATATAGACCAAATTCAAAACCATTTTGTTTGGCTAAAGGGAGAGGCATCCCGGTTTCCATATGCCAATGATTCAGTTGGCTTTTTATTGGATTATATTGGCGATTATCACTTTTATTCAACAGGATTTGACGGTTTGGCTGGCTTTAGCGGTTCCAGTGGTTTAAATGGTCTTTCGGGATCTGAATCTCGCAATGGTCAGGAAGGTCAACTAGGAGAAAATGGAAGAGATGGACAACATGGTGATAACGGTCGCGATTTAACAGTGTTTTGTAATGCTTATTTCGATTCCATATTAAATACTCAGTTGATGTATGTTGAAGTAAGTGAAAATCACAACCAAAATGTTTCAAAATATTTGGTAAACCCAGATGGTGGAACAATTCAAATTATTAGTAAAGGCGGCGATGGAGGAAAAGGAGGAGACGGAGGGGATGGAGGCAATGGTGGAAATGGAGGGGATGGCAGAAAATATACTATTGAAGTGAAAGATACTTCGGGGGTTAAAGTAATTGTTTGTTACGAGAAAGGAGGGAACGGAGGCTCAGGTGGAGCTGGGGGCAATGGTGGATATGGAGGTGAGGGCGGAAGAGGTGGTGATATAAGCATTTATTACACGGCATCAGCGAAGCCATTCTTGGGTGTTATAAAGGTTGAATCAATTCCGGGAAATGGAGGTTTTGGTGGTAGCAATGGGAAGGGTGGTAAAGGTGGAGATGCAGGGTCTAATGGAGACTCTTGTGGTTGTAATGGGCCTGATGGCCAATCCGGAGAAAACGGCTACGAAGGCTCTTATGGCAGAATAACCTGGATAGAAGAATGATTACGCGATTTTGCTTTTAAATTTTATTCATTTATGGGTTTAATTCTTGTGGCCATAAGTGAAGTTGCCAGTCCCAGAAAAGCAATTAATGCAAACGACCATTGCAAACTAGATAATTCCGCAACAAAACCAATGATGGGAGGGCCTATTAAAAATCCGGAAAAGCCAATAGATGAAACAGTTGCTATGGCAACACTGGGGTGCATAATTTTTGATTTGCCGGCTAAACTATAACACAAAGGCACCACTGAAGAGGTTCCGATTCCTACCAGTAAAAACCCCGCAGTTGCAGCAATAAGGTTAGGAAATATTACTGAAATAAGCAGGCCGGATGTAATAATTATTCCGCTAAATTGAAGGATCCTGGAAGTTCCAAAACGGGTTACCAGCTTATCGGCAGTAAAACGGCCGCTTGCCATTGCAAACATAAAGGCAATGTATCCTAATCGTATTAATTCTTTGGGTGGATTGATTACTTTTTCAAAGTAAACACCGCTCCAATCAAACATAGTTCCTTCACAAATCATGCTTCCAAAAGCGATCATCCCCAAGCTTAATATATATTTGTCGGGTTTTACAAAGCTTCGCTTTTCTTTCTTTTTTGAGGCGCTGCTAATATCACGAGGCATTGCATAATTTCGCATAGTTAGGAATAAAGTAATAACTATTCCATAAACAATACAAAAGTGAACAAAAGGAGAAACCTCATACCCAACCATAAATGTGCTTAGAAGTCCTCCGGTAAAACCTGCCAAACTCCAAACGCCATGAAACGAAGCCATTATACTACGTTTATATAATCTCTCAACACCAACGCCTTGTGTGTTAATAGAAATACCGCAAAGATTAGCAAACATACCAAACAAGAATAACGCTGCAATAAGTTGCCAAATAGCAGTAACAGCGCCTAATCCCAATAAAGTTGTAGGATAGAGGAATAGTGCAAATGAAAGGATTCTTTTACTACCATAATTGCTTACCAAAAAACCGGATAGCCCCATTGCGGTGAGCTGTCCTATGGGTAATGCAAATAAAACTGCCCCTAAACCAGCTTCGCTAAGGTGTAATGCGTTTTTTATATCAGGTATTCTGCTGGTCCAACTCGAAAAAGAAAAACCAAGTATAAAAAAGAAGACACTTACAGCAACTCGATAATATCGTTGCGTAGTGAATTTTAGTGAAAAATTCATTCGCTCAAAATCAAAGTCAACACAAAATTCTATGAGGGGCAAAGGTATAAAAAGAATTTGCACGTAGCTTTATAAGATAATTGGAACATTTGATTCAAGAATATCCTCTTAAAAATCGATTTCGTTTATAACAATTGTCTTCTGCCAAAATTGTATATTTGAGTTACACTTTATTTACAAAGAAACATGAAAGTTTCCCGTTGCCTGGTTCAATTAATGCTTATTACAAGTTTATTTTCAAGTATATCATATTGTCAGGAGAGTTATAATATTCCATACATAAAAAACCTTATTGTCGATGGTAAACAATTCGATTGGGAGGTAAATGGTTTTCGGGTAGAAACGATGTGTTACCCGGATATAAATTCAGAAAATTTTCCGGAAGCAAATAGTTTATATGCTGCATTTCGTATAGCATGGAACGAGGATGGGTTCTTTGTGCTTCTCCGGGTTATGGATGATAAACTGGAGGAAGCAGACAATATAAATGATCTTGATCTGTATGATTCGTTTGAGGTTTTTGTTTCAGGCATTAAATCAGAAAGTAAACTGATTCATTTAGGGGTTAGTCCGGGGGTTGATGACAAACAACCTAATATTCGTTTATTGAATATAAACAAAGAAAACAGTTCCAATAAGAAAAAAACGGATTCCTTCGAAGCCAGACGAAACATAATTCCTGGTGGAGGATATTTGGCAGAAATGATTATTCCATGGAGTTTATTAGGGATTAGTCCGAGTCAAAGCACAAAACTTAAATTTCAACTTTTTGTAAACGATAAAGATGGAGATTTATTCGAGAAAAAATCCTGGTTCCCATTCATAACAACCTACAATAATTTAAATGCAATGAATCTCTTGCAGTTGGGTGATTTACCAAGTCCGGCAGTATTAACTTCGGCATCCTATATAATTGAAAATTTCAGAAGAATAAGGATTGAGGCGACTGCAACTTCTGAATTTACAAATAAAACTATTCGTGTAAATCAACCAGACGGTGCATCAATTTATTCCGATTTCAAACTAAATGGTCAAATGGTAAACAGCTACCTAACATTACCAATCAACATATACAATGAATTGGGAAGCATAGCTTTATTATGTGATGATAAGCCTTTTTACGAGATTTCATTAAAAAATATTGAAATGAAAAAGGAGTCCTTTTTTAAATCTCAGCAAATTAGATTTAAATCGTTTGTATTTACAGGAGAAAAATTCCCGGTTTGTAATTTTGAAGAACCCAGTTTGGTAGAAGACCTTATAGGTCCTTATCAAATTGAAGTTCAATATTTCGATTCATCCTTTCGTCCGGTAGTCAGAGCAATTCATCCTGGCCGATATGGCGCTTCAGTAAGAGTTAATACCACTACTGGTAAGACATTTCAGTTTAATTCTACACTTTTTAAATTGGCGAAACCAATTGATTTTTCAGCTATATCGGCAAAAATAGATATTGATCCTATATCGCAGGCTTTAAACTGCGACACATCAATAATCGAAGCGAATAAAAGTGAAATGATTAGTTTGTTTATGAGATTAATGGAAGATAAATTGTCAACCAATGCACAAGCTGCTATATATTTTGCTGGAATTACTGAAAAAAAAACAGGCGATAAGAGTTTTTGGAGAAATAATCCCCGCAATAAAAATCTAAATTGGTGGTTCGAATGTCTTAAATCAAATAACAATAAAACAGTACTTTATAATCACAAAGTATATTCTCCGGAAGGCTGGGATCAGCATAAAATTAATAAATTACCCTTGATTGTATTTTTGCACGGGGCTAACTCAGTGGGTGAAGATTTTGACAGGGTTCGTAACGAAGGCCTTGCAAAGTTGATGGAAGCAGGGAAGCACCTACCATGCCTGGTTGTTGCTCCTCAATGTCCGGACATGGACGTATCCTGGATTCCTGCTAAAGTAAAATACCTGATTGATTATTTAAAAACGCAGTACTCAATTGATGAAAGCCGAATTTATATAACAGGACTTTCCATGGGAGGATTTGGAACCTGGGCTACTATAGCAGCTTATCCACAATTATTTGCAGCTGCTGCTCCAATTTGTGGGGGTGGTGATCCCTATGATATTATACAATTAAAAAATCTTCCTATTTGGTGTTTTCATGGTGGTGCTGATAATGTTATCCCTGTAAAATATAGTCAAAACATTGTTAAGGCTTTAACGAATATAAACGCAAATGTTAAATTAACTATTTACGATGGGGTTGGTCACGATTCGTGGACCCAAACTTATCAAAATGAAGAATTATATAAATGGATGCTGAAGCAGAAGAAACAATAGCCATTTTAAAATTTTGTTATGATTCAAAAAGTGATTACCTATTCTTTGGAAATGAACGATATAAAAGAGTTTAAACCCAAAGAAGGATTTAAAGAAATGTTTGAGGTGATAGAGACTGCCGCGGATGTATTTGTCAATTGGGCTGTTTTTGTGGGTGTTGGCCTTCCCTGGAAATGGAATAGCCGCTTAAAATGGGGAATCGAAGATTGGAATAGCTATTTTCAAAATATTGATTCTCATACCTATTTGGTTTTTAATAAAAAAAGGCTGGTTGGTTATTTTGAACTTGAATTGCAAAATAATCGCGTTGTTGAGTTGAAATTTTTTGGCCTACTCCCGATGTATTTAAACGAAAAAATGGGTGGCCACTTACTTTCTTTGGCAATCGAAACTGCTTGGAATATTGGAGCCCGGCGAATTTGGGTTCATACGTGTTCCAATGACCATGCTGCAGCGCTAAATAATTATATTTCAAGAGGATTTAAGCTCTTTAAAGAAATGGAGGAGGAGGAAGATGTTCCTGAAAAAGCGGAATTATTGGAAATGACCAATCGTTTTTTATCCAATTATTTTGATTTGAATTCTCACGGAAGGGCTTAGTTTTTTTGCGAAATATAAATACTTGTTTTTAAACATTTCGTAAATGAAACCATTCTGCCTTCAATTCCAATTCGAATGAGAAAAATCAATAGATTAAACTATTAATAAGTGTATTTTTCCATGTCGTTTATTAAAACTAAAAAAGCACTATTAATAACTAAAATTTATGAAATCAGAAGATTATATTGCCAAGGAAGAAAAATATGGAGCCCATAATTACCATCCGCTACCTGTAGTTTTGGAAAGAGGGGAAGGAATTTTTTTATGGGATGTTGAGGGAAAACGTTACTACGATTTTTTATCAGCTTATTCTGCTGTAAATCAAGGTCATTGTCACCCAAGGATTATTAATGCCATGATTCAGCAAGCGAAAATATTGACATTAACCTCTCGCGCATTTTACAATAATGTTTTAGGAGAATTTGAAGAATATATTACAGGCTTACTTGGCTATGACAGGGTTCTTCCGATGAACAGCGGTGCAGAAGCCGATGAAACCGCTATAAAACTATGTCGTAAATGGGCATATTTAAAAAAGGGAATTCCCGAAAATCAAGCGAAAATAATAGTATGTGAAGGAAATTTCCATGGAAGGACAATAACAATTGTATCCATGAGCAACGATCCCGATTCTTTTAAAGATTATGGGCCATTTACACCAGGATTTGTTAAAATACCATATAATAACATAGCCGAATTAGAAAAAGCATTACTTGACCCTCATGTTGCCGGTTTTGTGGTAGAACCCATTCAGGGAGAAGCCGGAGTGATGGTTCCGGATACCGGGTACCTTAAAAAGGCTTATGATTTATGTAAATCTAAGAATGTATTGTTCATTGCCGACGAAGTGCAGACCGGCCTGGCCCGTACCGGAAAAATGCTAGCCTGCGATCATGAAAATGTAAAGCCTGATATTTTAGTTCTTGGGAAGGCATTATCGGGTGGAGCAATGCCTGTAAGTGCTGTTTTGGCCAACGATGAAATTATGCTAACAATTAAACCCGGAGAACACGGATCAACATTTGGTGGAAATCCCCTGGCATGCCGAGTTGCTATTGAAGCTTTAAAAGTGCTTCAAGATGAAAAGCTGGCAGAAAATGCAACCCGGTTAGGGGAATTATTTCGTAAAGAAGTTTCTAACATTAAATCGGACATGATTGAATTGGTTAGAGGAAAAGGATTATTAAATGCAATTGTAATAAAACCTAAAAACGGTAAAACCGCCTGGGATGTTTGTGTGAAGATGAAAGAAAATGGCTTATTGGCAAAACCTACACATGAGCATATTATTCGTTTTGCCCCACCTTTGGTAATAACTGAGCAACAAATTAAAGAATCTATCGAAATCATTAAAATATCACTCGAAGCAATAAATTAGTTTAATGCTTTTGATTTTATTTTGATATAATTCTGAACCATTTTTATTTTTCTTAAAATTGTTGAAGTAAAGAAATGGATGTGGATAGGAACACTATTCGCATCCTTTTGTTAATAGGGAGAAGATGTTTTTTGATATTCTATGAATGCAAAAAAAGGCTGATAAACGTATTCATTTAATTAATGTTTATAAACTTTAAGATAAATTCAAACAATGTTTTATATGTACAAAAGCTTAATTTATAAAGGAATGGCATTAGGATTAATGTTAGGCGCTATATCTGCCTGTAATAGTGATAAACCCTTACCCGCGATTGATTTAAAGAATCTAGATTTATCAGTTAATCCTCAGGTTGATTTTTACCAGTATGCCAATGGCGGT
>JAIFLU010000092.1 GCA_020048915.1 Bacteroidota bacterium
TTAACATTTTTTTGTTAAAAAGCAGCGTTATTTTTCAGGCATTCCCCTATTTACAATTAAGCTCAATTGTAGATTCGGATGCTATAGCATAGACTTATCAAAATTAGAGGATAAGTGCTATTTCAAATGTTATTTAGCGACTTGAATGCTGTTGATTATTATTTTTTTGGCTTTTTAGATATATTATCTCAAGGTCAAAATCAGCTTCGATATCCCATTCGATGGTATCAAAACTTGTTTTTACTGTTTTAAATAATCTTAAATCTTTTAACTCTTGAAATATTCCAAAATCGAGATAAGGTTTCATGTCGAATTGCCTTTTCTCCCCATTTTCAAAGGCTAAAAGCAAAAGGTTATTATCTTGAGGTTTAACATCTTTAATTGCTAAATACATTTTAAATCATTTTAAAGGTTTAATTTTAAATGGCTTTTCACCATTTTGGCATAATTCTCAATCTGCAAGAATTGTGAAGAACCTCTATCCAATTATTATAGGAAAATATAAAACTGAATTTATTTTTTTATGGTGTAAGTAACTTTGTTAACTAAAAACCCCTGTCAAGGTTTAACCCCTGACAGGGATTTATTCTGAAACTTTAGTACTTATACTTTTTCCGGTATTCATCGGCTTCCCGAATCATTTTGCCCATTTGTTTTCCCAACCGTTTCTTTTCTTCGAGGGTAGTTGAGAAGTGCTTTTGCTCACGGGTGAGTTTCAGGTAACTGGTATACACCTTTTCGTCGATAGTTTCGTTAGCCAGTGCCTCCAACACAGCACACCCTGTTTCGTTTATATGCATGCAATCGGCAAAACGGCATTTTTCGGCTAACTCACCAATAGTAGGGAAGAGGCTGCCCGATTGGTCATCTTCGCTAAAGGCGACTCCAAACTCCCGCATTCCAGGGGTGTCAATAATCAAGCTTCCATTTTCCAGCCTGATAAGTTCGCGGGATGTGGTGGTATGCTTTCCCTTTCCGGTAGCATCGCTTAACGAATCGGTTTCGTGAACACTGTTTCCGGTAAGGGCATTCAGCAGCGAACTCTTACCAACACCCGATGAGCCGATTAAAATGCAGGTCTTATTCGGTTCCAGCGCTTGTTCCCGAAGTTCGGCTATTCCAATGTCAGCATAAGTGCTGCAAAAATAAACGGCGCAATTTCGCCCCAATTTATTCACTTCGCTGAGGTAAAGGGAGGTATCTGTTACCAAATCAGCTTTATTAAGTACTACCACCGGAGTAATGCCACATGCCAAAATCTGGGTGATGTAGCGGTCTAACCGCATTATATTAAAATCGCGGTCGAGGCCCTGCACAATCAGGGCATAATCGATATTGGCGGCTAGTACCTGAAGTTCGTTTTCGGTACCCGGATTTTTCCGGGTTAAGGCATTTTTTCGGGGGAGCACGTCGACAATGTACCCAATGTCGCCATAATCGAGATAAAACACCCAGTCACCGACTTTTGGCAGGTTCTCGTTCTCGGAACCAAAGAGCAGCTTACCTGATAGTTCGGATTCTTTTTCGCCGTCCCTGGTTATTAACCCATATTTAAAGCCTTTGATATACGTAACCCGGGCTGTATCAAACCCGGTTTTTTCAGTTGTGGTGCGGTATTCTTCAAAAAAATTGTTCCAGCCGTATTGATATAATGTTTCCATGGGATTTAAATTCAAAATGGACAATCGGGCGCAATGCAATCTGCAACGCCAAAGGATATGTCCTGTTAAACTAAAAAGTATTTATTGAGAAACGTATGCAGACGACTATATAACCCATTTAAAACAGGTTATTGGCAAAACAAGGGTAATGCCGGCGTCTGCAATCAGGCCACAATCATTCCGGCCGAAACAAATCGATATGTGAAGGAATTGATTTTCATAGGGTGCAAAAGTAGAAAAAACTTTTGAGAGCAGAAAAAAAGATCAGTTGGAAATTCTGAGGATTTATATCAATGTCGTTTAGTTAAGAATCGATGTTTGACCCCAGCCGGGGTCAGATGTTTAAAGAATGTTCAATTTTTCTACAAACAGGCGACCCCTAGCAGGGGTCGAATATCCTAAATTATACGACATTGAAATAGGATTCAAAAATTGTTTTAATGCATTAGCGGGCATCTTAAGAGTTTGCAATTTTTATTGTTTTATAACTGGTGTTCCCTGACTTTTCCGGTTGTTCCGTTAAGAATAGAAATGTTTAAAAATTAAAGTTTTAGTATTCAAGGCTTAAATCGCCATGCATTCTCACTTCTCACAAAGAACTTTTAATTTATTCAAGCCAATGCCAAAATCTTTATCCATGTTTTTTTCTATCACCCCAAAAAGCTTGATAATATTCATCGGATAAGGAGTAGAACTAATCATTCCCCATTTCGCTAAGGTTGCATTCCCTTCTTTGCTAACCCTTACATATCCTTTTCCGGTACCTTTGAAAGGACGTATGAAGTCAACTTGTGTGCTAAATTCAGCTTGGTTTGTAATATTAAGAATTGTCTGAGTTCCTGCTCCTACATTTTTAACGGAGCTGTCCCACGAATATTTAGCGCCGGGAGTTCCGTCAATTCCGGAATATTCCTGTCTTATATCCGGATCCAGGCTAATCCATGGGCTCCATTTATTGTTTGCCTCCAGGGTTTTAACGTGATCCCAAACAATGTCAATGGGCGAATTAATCAGGATGGATTTTTCGTAGCTCCAACCGGTGCCAATCAACGCAGCAACAATAAGGATGAGGGCAATAACTCCGCCTAAAATGTAAAGTGCTATCATAGAATTTGTTTTTGGTATTTCGTAAAAACAAATCATGAGGATTTTGGTTGAATTTTATCGCTTAAGATTTTAGGAAGAGCATATTTTAGCCAAATACAAAAGATGAAGACAGACGCGTATTCTGAAGCTATTCATCTAAAAGATTGGATCCCCTCCGAAAAGTCACCCCCCCCTATTTCCCATGAAGAAGACTTTGAAGAATTCATTGATTTTCAACGGATTTATTTTTAGAGGTCAGGGGTGAATAAGTTGAAAATCAATGAGCTCAGACTTTTCAGAGCGGACTCAAGATTAAGAAATTGAAATTTAATTGGTTAATATTTTATTTCGAGGTTTAAAAACAGCCAATCTAACCTTTGGTTCATAGAATAATTTGGTCGCCAGTTTTGGTAATTTACTGAAAAACGGGCATATTTAAAAATATGGGCATCTATCCCCGAAATCACAGAACTACCTCCCGTATCCATCATAGTAGAATTGGGAAGTATGGTTTGCAGCCAGTCGTAGCGTAAAAATACCCCCAACCAGTTGTTAATGTGGTAGTTTCCATAAGTGCTGATACCTCTGTAATTGAGCCCCGAAATAAACCGCATATTACTTTTGGAGTTATACTCCACGGTGATGGAATTTTTTTTGGTGTTGCGGATATTAGCCGCAAATGAATAAGCCTGCTGCCGGGTTTGTGATCCGTAAAAATCGTAATAACCCACCAGGGTAAGGGTTTTCCATGGATTAAATATTACCCTGAATGAAGGTTTATAGGGTGCGCGGCAATCCAAAAGTTTATGTCCTTTACCTGTAGTTAACGTAACATCGGTACTTAGCATCGAACTCCACTTGTAGGTTACATGTATCCCAAGATCTGAAATATTCCCCATACCGTATTTATCCTGGAATACTTTTGAGATGTAACGATTTTCCCAAAACTGTGTTTGTGATTCGTACTGGTTCAGGATAAAAATACCCAGGTCTATTATCAGGTTTTTATGCTGATACGTAATTTTAGCGGGCTTAAAATAGGCATTTAGTTTTCTGGAGTTTTTGGTATCCAGGTTTACCATATCGATACCAAGCGATGTAGACCAGTTTTTATTCAAAAAGGCCGTGAAACCGAACATGAGTTTATCCTGATTAAAAAAGGTACTATCGGATGTAAGGCTACTTTGATAAGAACTGTAAGAAGTGAGATTTGGGACAACCTTAAAGTCAGGGAAGCGTTTGACCGTATCCTGAGCCCAGGACTGGCCGGTAAGAAACAGAAAACAAGCAAAAACAATACGGCTCATTATTGTAGTTATGAAACACGAAGATAGGAAAATATGCGAATGTGCTATCAGCATCGGACAATATATAGCAGATGGAATATTTTAATAATGTATTGAAATACAAATGTATATTTGGATAAACTGATTCTGGTTAAAAAAATCGATTTACTCGAAATTGTATTTTTTGAAAGGAGAATAATAAAATACTTCTCCGTCTTTTTTTTAGGATAAAAAATTATTGTTTGAATTTATTTAGAGAATAATTTTATTACTTTTATTTGAATTAAAGATTTAAGTATGCTACAGCGAAAGATTATTTATGTGGACGATAAGGTAATGAATTTGACATTATTTAATTTGAACTTTCGAGATAAATTTGATATTATTTTAACTGAAAGTCCTGCAAAAGCTATAGAATTAATAAAAGATCAGGATATAAAAGTGATTATTACCGATTATAAAATGCCAGGGATGAATGGCATGGAGTTAATAAATACGGTAAAATTGTTTCGACCCGATGCTGTTTGTATGATATTAACCGGTTATCCTGAGTCGGATGTAGTGATGGACAAAACAAAACTATTTAAATTTATAACAAAACCTTTTAAAAAAGCCGAAGTCATTATATATATCGAAGAAGCTTTTAACCTATTGAATATTGTTGCTTAACCGGTATCCGCAAGTGCATAGTGGTTCCTTTGCCAACTTCCGAAGAAACTTTAATTTCTCCTTTATGTTGTTCAATAATTCCATGAACAATGTATAATCCCAAACCAGTACCTTTTCCAACTTCCTTGGTAGTGAAAAACGGATCGAAAATATGATCAATTATTTCAGGTTTAATTCCTTTCCCATTATCGGCAAATTCAAAAATAGCTTCTTTTTCATTTTTCAGGAAAGCCGATATAACAATTTCTCCCTGATCGGTAATGGACTGTATTGAATTATTGAGGATGTTAACAAATACTTGGTTTAATTTCCCTGGAATGCATTCAATTTCAATATTATCTGGAAAATTCTCGGTAATTTGAATCTTATATTTATAGTTATTATGCAATAATAACATGGCATCTTTAATACAAATAATACTGTTATAGGAAACAAAACTATCATCGCTTGAATGGGAGTAATTTCGCAAACTAGAAATAATTGCAGTTGTCTTTTCGATGCCAACCTCAATTGCTTCGCGAATTTGTTCCAGATCTTTATTTTTTGTATTGTGGTTGGGATTTAACCGAATTAAATCCTTTTCCCACGAATCTAGAATATCAAAAAGAGCGCTTGTTCCGGCTGAAATATAATTTATTGGGTTGTTAATTTCGTGCGCAATTCCGGCAGTAAATACACCAAGAGAGGCTAATTTTTCACTCCGGATAAGCTTATTCTGGGTATCTTTCAGTTTGGACAAAGTAGATTCCAGTTCTTCTTTTTGATCGGCTAAATGGGTATTAACAACATGTAGCTCTTCATTCGTAGATATAAGTTCCTCGTTTGTTGCAGCAAGCGCTGCAGTTCGGTCTTGAACCATCATTTCCAACCGTTCCCGGTATTCTTCCAATTCCAGTGCTATTAGTTTTTTCTCATTTATGTCGCGCACAACAGCTAATATTCTTGGCTCACCACTAATATAGGTTGCTTTAAGGGCAACCTCTACCCAAAACAATTGACCGTTTTTTTTGCGTGCGTGCCATTCAAATACTTGTTTTCCTTCCCGAATAGCTTTTTGAACATTAGCAGAGGCTTCCTTTTCAGAAAAGGGCGGTATACCGGAGCTAATATCATTGAATGAAATCGTATTTATCTCTTCTTTCGAATATCCGTATATTTCGAGCATGGAATTGTTAACATCCAGTATTTTTCCTTCATCGGCATTGTGAATAAATATGGCCTCAGTGGAAGCGTTAAAAATTTCGCGATAGTTCCGTTCACTTTTCGCTAATTCCTTTTCATATTTTTCTTTTTGATTTACTTCTTCTAAAAGCGTATTATAGGCAATTTTGAGTTCCTGCGTTCGCTCGCCAACTGTTTTTTCGAGGTTTTGGTTTACCCTTCTTTTTGTGTTGAAAGCATTGAGAAGCGAAATGGCAGATATAATTAAAGCAACTAATATTGTTAGTGAGATATAGATAAAAAATCGTTGCTCTTTAATGGATGAATCCTTTTGTGTAATTATTTTGCTCTGATTTTCAATTCTTTGCTGTTTGCTATATAATTCATTGTTAAGAGTCTTTAGGTTTTGCTTCGATTTTTCGATGCTGTTTTTGTATTGTGAAACCTGGTTCTTAAATTGAGATGTTATATGATCTTGCTCCTGTTTTTGCAAATCCAGTTCCTTGTTTTTTCGTTCAATTTCCCCGGTTTTTTGTTCTATTTGTTTAGAAACCAGCAATAAACTTTGTTCTCTTTTTTTAAGTTCATTTATAACACTATCCTCGCGAGTTCTCAGTTGCTGAAGCACAATACTCATTTCCTTTTTTTCTTCGTTCAGTTTCGAAAACTGATTTTGCATGGAATTGATGCGGTTGAGTTCGTAATTGAGTTGCTCGTATGTTTTGAGATATACTTCCTTTAAATCGACAATCTCACCCCCTTTTTGGAGAAGCGATAAATTATATGTTAAACCTTCATCATCGAGGTTTTGCTTGTTAATATCAAATGATATGGATTGTGTTTTGGGATTTTGAATAAAATTAACCATTATAAAAAGGGGATCCTTGTAATGATCGGTTATCAGCAATGTTCCTTTATTCTTGTAGGTAGAAGTATAATTTGAAAAAGTTTTATTATCGGTTCTGTTCGTATAAAGAATTTGCAAAGACAGAAATGTATTTAACGATTTTAGTAAAACTATCGAAACCGGTTTCTGTTTTATCTTATGCTTTTTTGAGTCGGTTATTAACTGATTGTAAAGAGTTGAATCGGTGCTGTATACTCCAATTCTAAATGTATCAATTGATGCCTCACCAGGCCAGTTAATTATTTGTCCGAAATGGAACATAACGGCCGATTTTATCTTTTCTTCCTGGTATTGGCTTTGTAACTTAAAACAGTTAAAAAGAATCAGAAAAAATAAAAACAATCTTTGTATTTCTTTCTTTTGGACAATATCCATTTTAAAAACTACATTTTTAAAGCGCAAATGCAAGGTCAAAGTTAAATTGTCGAAAACAATTTCAAGGCCTGGTGAAAATTTCACGATGAATTGCAACATCGTTCTCATTCACCTGAGATAATGTTATTTAAATATACATTTTTCCTTGGATATTTGGACAGGTATTTCGATATAAATATTTATTGTTCCGTCAGTTGTATGCCATAATTGATAAATTGAGGCTCTACTTTGACAAAAGGATTTAGTTAATTCCACTTTGACAAATTAGCTTATTCGGTCATGATAGGAAGAATGACATGTATCAATATTAACATAATCCGCTAAATACAATGAAGATGGGTTAAATAAATTGATAATTGTTTCGTATTTCATCTGTCTATTTTTTGATTATTAAATTTAGGTCAGATGGAATCCCGATAGTCCCGATAGCTATCGCGGATCGGGACCAAATAGTCATCCCCTTGTGTGTTGGACTACTTAACATGGATGTTTCATGCTTTTATTAATCCTGAAGGTATTAAATATGAATAGCCACCGGTAAAACCGGTGGAATATAGTGGTAGGTAAAAACACAACCCCGAAGGGGTTAAATATAAACAAAGATGAGCACCTATCTCAAATCTTATATCAAATTGTATTTAGCACCTGGAAAAGGGAAACCACAGTTAGGGCAAATAGTCGTGATGAAATATTTAAATAGATTTGTGGTGTTTTGGAAAATAAAAAATGTCATTTGTACCGCATT
>JAIFLU010000047.1 GCA_020048915.1 Bacteroidota bacterium
GGGATATGGTAGAACCGTTTTTTTTAAACTAATGAATTTATACATACATTTAGAGCAGTTCCAAAAAACTAGTTTTTAGAGGTGCCCTAAACCGATTTTCTTAATTGCGTGTGCCATAATTTTTAATTTATGACACAAAGGTGGGGCGATTAAAAAAGCTTTAAAATGAGCTTGTAGTTGAAGTGGACAAAAGAGGATTTAAAAGGGCTTGGATTAAATTAGTTGTTTGCCAACCATTCGAGAAACAACGTAGTTTTTAGTTTTCCTACCGTTATTTGTTCTTTATATGCAATATTAAGGTTCACCAAAAATTTACGATTGAAATATTGCGAGGCATCTTTCACCGCTTTCCGATTGACCAAGTATTGACGGTTTGCCCTAAAAAATGAATTACCACATAGATTTTCCAGTTCCTCAAGATTTTGTGATACAAGGTGTTTTTTCAAATCGAATGTAAGCGCAAAGGTATACTGGTCTTCGAGGAAAAACAGGGCAATATGTTGTAATTCGAGCGGAATAATTTTATCAGCCTGACGAATTAATATGGATGTGTTTGTTTTTGCGGATGGTTGTGGCACAAAAAGTTGCAAAAGTTTATTTAAATCGGAGTTGGGAGAAGCAAATTTTTCTTTTAAACTTTGATATTTGCCCAGAGCCTTGCTAACGGTAGCCTTACTAAAGGGCTTTAATAAGTAGTCAATACCATTGGTGTTAAAAGCATCCAGAGCATATTGGTCAAATGCGGTGCAAAAAATAATAGGCACTGTTGTTTGTACCCTGTTGAATATTTCAAAACTTAAACCATCGGGCAATTGAATATCGGAGAATATCAAATCCAATGCAGGTTCTGTTTTCAGAAAAACTACCGATTGCTCAATTGTAGCAAGCATGGCAACTATTTCAATGTCGCTGTCAATTTTCTTTAATGTATCAGCCAAATCGTTGGCTGTTAGTTTTTCGTCTTCAATTATTACAACCCTAAGCATAAAAGTTGATTTAAATTAATTTGATGGTTACCGAAAAAACATGTAACCCATTTTCCACTTCAATTTCTTCGTTGCACACTAAACGATATCGCTCAGTAAGATTTTTTAAACCAACACCCGAGGTTGAGCTGTTCGGTTTTGGTATCTTATTATTTGATACTTTAATATAGCCATCTGTATAAACAATATCAAAACACAGGGGCCTTTCTTCGGTAAAAGCATTATGTTTTATCGCATTCTCAACCAATGTTTGGAGGGCATAAATAGGAATATGATATTGCTTAATCACCTGGTCGGGAATATTCCAATTGCACTTTATTGAATCGGAAAATCTAATTTGTTGTAATTCAATATAGTCTTGTGTAAATATCAATTCCTCTTGAAGAGATACAATTTTGTTGTTGTGCGAGGAAACAGTATAGCGCAAGAAATCAGAGAGTTTTATCAGATATTCCTCGGCAAGTTCAGGATTGATTTTAATAAGGGATTTTAACGTACTAAGTGCATTAAATAAAAAATGAGGCTGTAATTGCTGGATAAGCTGCTGCTGCTGGGCTTCCATGTTGCTTATTTTTAATAGCGCAATTTCATTATCGGCCTGTATTTGTTTAGATTTATCTATAATTGAGTTTGCAATTATTAAAATGATAGAATTGTTTGCAATACATATTAAAAAAGGAAAGAGCAGCGGCACATCTTCTTTTTTGTCGGTGAACATTGAAATCGGTATTGTCAATAATGTAACAAAAATTACTATTCCATAACTCAACAAATATCTTTTTAACGAGTTTAATGCCTTTTTTTTATCAAATGCCGAAATTAAATAAAGGTTTATTGCCCAAAGAATTAAAGTTACAATTGTAAGAAAACTCCAAGCCTCTATAAATGAAGGTTTATTTGGAATCGATTTTGCAAAATTTGAAAATAGTACAAAGACAGGCGAAGCCCCATAAAGAGCTATTATGGGAGCTGAAATTAGGGCTGTTTTATATAGTCGTTTTTTATACATCATATAAAAATATTACCACTAATTTACTAAAACAAACCCAAATTTGCTGAAATGGACAAAATAGGGGTTAAAGTGTACAAATTTACATTTTTAGCTACTTATATGATATTTTTAGGGTTAGGATAACGGTTATAAAATAACTTACCTAATTTATTATCAAAAAAATAACAAACTAGCAAAAGCAAATCTTTAATCAAATTCCTAATCCCCAATTTTTAAATGGTAATCCCCAGAATCGTCGTGTGCAGATGAGCATTTGCAACTTGTGCGGGATCGGCATAAAAAAGTACATTTAACGGTTTTGCTTTTTCAGAGAAAGGCATTTCGGTTTCGGCTACCGCCCAGCTTAATCCACTCCATATTTTTTTATCATAATGAATTACCATTGGAATGGGCTTGTTTTGTTGGGTCACTTCAATTCTTATAATAGTTCCCATGGAAGCCCTTTCGGCCAATTCGCCACCGGTTATCCTTAAAGGTTCTCCATTGGGTGTCGTTAGCCGAAATACAAACCGCAGTTTTTTATCCACCGGTGGCATTAGTGTTCCGCGCCATTGTCCTGGTTTTACATTCACCATTTGGATCGGGAATTCAACTACATCTAAAGGGATAAATACATCTGCTTCCACTCCTAAATCGTATTTATCTGCGTTATATTTTCCAAAGCCAACCAATGCCATTTGTTCTGGCCCAAGCACAATTTTGTTTCCTGAAAGTACTGGTCTAAAACCCTGATCGGTAAAAAGCAGTCGTGCTGATGGGTAGTTTTCTGAAGGAATATCAATTTCGCATACCTTTTGCGAAGGATTTATTACGGTTACTAACCTTCCTTCGCGCTCCCTGGCAACAAAACCATAGGGCTTGGCGCTCCCTGGTAAATTGCCAAATGTTTCGAACCTTCCATATTCCTGGAGGGAATAAAACATTGCCTGTACTTTAGAAGCCCAACGGGCATCCTCATTGGTTAATAAATCGAGGTTTCCGTAATAAGTATTCATCCAACCCCCTCGGGCTCCCGAAAGAATAAGCATTCCCTTCCAGGCTTGTTTACCACGTTTGTAGCAGGTGCCGGTAGTTCCAATCATAAAGGCGGTGTTGTCGATCCTATCGAGGGGCACCCCATTTCGTTGATATTGAAACACCATGTGGTCGGAATAAATGTCTTTGGATCGCCAAAAGTTGTGGCAAGGGACGTCGGCGGGTCGAGGATCTCCGCAGTAAAGAGATTCGAATACTTCCAGCCATTTTAAATCGACCGTTTTTTTAATGTTTACACTGGTATTAGAGAGCTGTCCTCCATAGCCGTTATAGGCAAGAAGCACTATTTCAGGATTTTTCTCTCTAAATATCTTGAGTGCAGAAAACCAGGCTGCTTCATTTTTTTCAATAATTTCCCTTTCGGTATGTGTTTTCAGAAACTCATCGGGTGTCGCCAAGAAGTTAGCAAAATCGAATTTGAACATGCGAATGCCTTTGTCGTACCACATTTGCATTGTTTTAATCATCGAATTGAGGTACCCGCCATAAAACATGCAAAGTGCGCTATCGTTCCAACACGAGGAGTCTTTCCATTCATCAATGGGCAACATCCAGCGCATCTTGCCCCATCCCATTACATTTGTGGAGAGCCACAGCCCGGGTTTTATGCCATTTGCCAGGCATGCAGCAATCCAGTTATCAGGACCATTTGGCCAGCCTTCTCTTTTAAATTCGCGATATCCCAGGTTTTTATCAAACCAGAACATATCCATCAGGTAATAATCGAAAAACATCCCTTCCTTTTTAAGTCGCAACATTTCATTCAGTTGCTTCATGGCCAGTGCTTCGGTAAGGGGGATAGTGTCTGACAGTTCATCGTGGGCTGCCCAGGTAATATAAACAGATGTAGGTTTTTTCAGGCCGGCAACATACAAGCCGTTTTTACCAATAGCCTTAATTGAATTTGGCCAGGGTAAAATTGATAAGGCAAGGCCGGTTCCTAGGTATTTTAAGGATTCTCTTCGATTCATTGTGCGGAATTTAGTTTATGGATAACGTTTGATAAATTAGTAACCCTGATCAAATTTTTAGAGTTTGATTGTCAGGATAATATTTTTCAAAATTGCTCAAAGGAATTATTTTTAAATATCATTTTTTGTTTCCTGTATTGACTTGGGGACACCTTTTTTATTTTCGAAAAAAGTTTCGAAAAATGGAAAGCATCATTGAAACCTAAAATTTGAGCAATCTGGTTCACCTTGTATGATGTGTTTGATAAAATACTACCGGCTCTGTCAATTTTTAAACGTAGAAAATATTGCATCGGAGAATAGCCGGTTGCCTTATAAAATAATCTGTGAAGGTGCGATGGGGAATAGCCAGTTAAAGAAGAAAGATCCTCAAGCCTAAGTTGTTTATCGATGTGCTCGTTCATATAATATGTTGCCCAATGAACAACACCTTCTCCAAGCTCATTTTCATACCTGACATTTTTAGGATCAATTAAACACTTAAAAGTTCCTAAAAAATGACCCAGGGTTAAACAGGTATATACTAGATTTTCAATACTGTAACCCGTTTTTAATGTATCATATATTTCGTTAAAAAGGGCTATGCGGTAATCGATTCGCGTTGTCACCAATACCGGCTCGGCAAATCCGCGTGATAAATATTCAGCTTTCTTTCCTTTGAAATGTATCCAGTATATACTCCAAGGGAAATTTTTGTCAGCACCATAGCTGTGCGGCTCAAATGCCGGCAAAATAAATAACTGATTTTCTGAAACTATATATTTTTTGTCATTAAGAAAATACCATCCTTTTCCCATAGAACAGTAAATCAATATATATTCGACGCTTCCATTAGGCCGTTCAAAACAATGATGCCTTGCATTTGGATAATGGCCTAATGAATGGATATACAGGTCCTGAAATAACTCATTTTC
Organism: Bacteroidota bacterium; assembly: GCA_020048915.1. Taxonomy (GTDB): domain Bacteria; phylum Bacteroidota; class Bacteroidia; order Bacteroidales; family JAAUTT01; genus JAAUTT01. The sequence continues at coordinate 4,919 of JAIFLU010000047.1, forward strand.
CCCCATCTCTTCAACAATAGTAAAAGGAAGAACTAATAGTCGCTGTCCTACAAACCCCTGAGATATTTTAGGCATTTATTCAATTCATATAAGTGTGCATGAAAGGCAAATTAAAAATATCCGATTCTTAAATGCAAATATAATGCATTGAATTTGAATTGACGATTTTGTTATATAATTGTCGCGGACTAACATATTAGGTTTAACTAATACAATATCTAATTTATTTACATGGTGAGAATGTACATGTTTTTTGCATGAATAATCCATTTCCATCCGATAAGGTATCATTTACTTTGTTGTGTGCAACCAAATCGAACATAACAGCTACTTTATAAATGGCAACAACTCATCTGGTAACAGGCCTTTCATTAAGTTTAATTTCCGGAATTTTTCTGGGTACTTTTGCATGGCCAATGAAAAAAATACTCCTTTGGAAATGGGAAAATACCTGGCTGCTTTATTCCTTTTGGGCATTAATTATATTACCCTGGTCACTGGCTTTTATTACTGTACCCGATTTGTGGAGTATATATATGAACACTCCATTTTCAGTTTTGCTTACGGTCTTTTTGTTTGGCGCGGGCTGGGGGATTGCCAGTATTGGATTTGGCATTGGATTAAATACAATTGGTTTATCGCTCGGAACCGCTATTGTACTTGGTTTAAACAATGCCATTGGCTCTATTCTTCCTATTATTCTATACACTCCCAATGAACTGATCTCACCTGCAGGAAAGGACATTTTATTAGGTGTGGCCATTATGCTTGGCGGTATTCTTTTTTGCGCCATAGCTGGTTCACAAAAAGAAAAGGCTTTGCAAAAAAGGGAGAATAACACCTTAAAAAACAACCACTTTACCAAGGGATTAATTATTTGTTTAATAGCAGGTGTTTTTGGGGCCATGTTCAATTTTGCCCTGGTTGCAGGCAAACCGATGGAAGTTTTGTCGGTACAACACGGAGCTTCGGTTTTAAATGCGGCGAACCCTACATGGTGCGTATCCCTGCTTGGAGGGTTTGTAATAACATTGGCCTATTGTTTATATCTGTTCCGAAATAATGGTACCGGAAAACTTATGAGCACACCAGGGTTATTAAAAAATTGGTTTTATACTGCTATTATGGGGTTTATGTGGTTTGGAGGCGTCGCCCTATTTGGAATTGCCGTCATGAATTTAGGTAAACTGGGGGCTTCTATTGGCTGGCCGGTTATACAAAGCATGGCCGTATTAAGTGGAAATGTAGTGGGTATTATTTCAGGAGAATGGAAAGGTTCTGGCCGAAAGCCATTGGCAACTATGCTGATTGGTTTATTGTTGCTGGTGGTGGGCATTTTGGTTATATCCGGTTCATTCTAAAAAATAACTAATATTTAAGAAATTTGACTATGAGATCTGATGAAGCATGGAAAAATATTGGGCTTGAACAAAAGCCTGATTTTGAACAATGCATGAAACGAATTTATGCTTGGTATAACCAGGAAATTATCGACAGGGTGCCTATTCGTTTTTCAGCTCATAATGCCGCTTACAGTGAAGCTCAAGTCCTAAAAAACAGGTCGTGGCCAACCCTAAAAGATCGTTGGTGGGATACGGACTATCAAATTGATTTGTTTGAGCATCAGTTGAAACATACAATATATCATGCTGAAACATTTCCTATTTTCTGGCCCAATCTGGGGCCGGAGGTGTACACTGCATTTTATGGTATCGAATTGGAATATAAAGAAGTCACATCTTATGCTGTTTCAAATCTTAGTGATTGGTCAAGTCTGGATAACATCAAACTTGATTTTAATAATCCCTACTTTCGTAAAATTGAAGAATTAACCTATGCAGCTCTGGAGCGTTGTCAAAACAAATACTTGGTTGGATATACCGATTTGCATCCCGGGATTGATTGTGCCGCTGCATTTCGCGACCCCCAGCAACTATGCATGGATTTTCTTCTTGAACCCGATGAAGTAAAAAAATTGGTACACATTTCGTCCAAAGATTTCCACTTCATTTTCGATCATTTTGACTCCATCTTAAAGAAACACAACCAACTTTCGGTTACATGGATGGGAATTCCTTCCTTTGGCAAGATGCACATTCCCAGCTGCGATTTTGCATCTATGATTTCACCCGATCAATTTGAGGAATTTGTATTACCTGGAATTCAAAATGAGGTAAAACCCATGAGTCATAATGTATTTCATTTGGATGGCAAAGGAGTTGCAAATCATGTAGATCATATTCTGGCTATACCCGAAATTAATGCAATCCAATGGGTTCAGGGAGTTGGTGATGACCTACCCATATTGCAGTGGGTGCCTTTTATAAAAAAAATACAGGCAGCCGGTAAATCTGTTGTGGTTGATGTCCAGTTACACGAAATGGAAGATTTCATTGGGCTGATGGATCCTAAGGGCATACTCTTGTGCATTGCTGCCAGTGAAAAAGATCAACCCGATATTATTAAACGGGTTGCAAAATGGTAAAAGTCCTTGGTTTTATATTTCAATTAGCAAATTATGCTAAAACATTTGTTTTTAATAAAGTTATGTCTTTCCCGTTTCAAAATAGTTAGACTTAGGTTTAATTTACATCAGTTTAAAAACAATTAACCTATATGAAAAAACATAGAAATAAAATGCAATTATGAAGAAATTACTTTTATTCATTTTATATTTTATCCTCATTTCAAAAACTAGTGCCCAGGATTTTGTAAGTTGGGACAGTAAGAAAATCATTCTTGATAACCAGGCGATACGTCGTGAAATAAACATCGACAGCCTTCAATGGAATGGTTTTACAACCAAGGCTCTAAAAATTATGGGCGACGATAAATCCTATACTACTCCCAATAATTTGGAATTCTATTTTGAGGCAAATGATTTGGTTTGCACCGGGAAAAGTAAATGGGAAATACTTAGCATTAAAAAAGTAAACGACCATTTGAAAGGCAATGGCGTTAGCATAACTTTGAGGAGTAAAGAGCCCAGGCTTTTAAATCTGGAAATTTCTGTCATTTATATGCTCTACCCCGAATTACCTCTGATTCGGAAACGAATTGAATTTAAAAACACAGGTAGCGAAGAACTTAAAATTGAATCGGTCGATGTTGAAAACTTTACATTGCCCTGGGGAGACACCCATTTAAAAACTTTACACAATTATGCCAGAAATGAAACATTGGGTCCTTACAAAGGCAATTGGTATGATCCGGCAGTAATAGTGCATAACATTGCCGGAAATTGCGGGGTAGTGCTCGGTAATGAAGCACCTGGAGTTGTTAAACGAACAACGGTTGTTACTGATGGAAAGACAGTAACTATTGGGTTAAACCACAAAAACGAGGGATACGGTATACGTAAATGGTTAAAGATGAATGAAGGTTGGTCAACACCCTGGGCATTTATTGCTTTATACCACAATACCGAACAACCTTATGATGCGATTAATACGGTTGTAAACGATTATGTTCGCAAACACATGGGCATACGGCTGGCCGAAATAAAAAATAAACCAACATTTGTTTATAATACCTGGATACCTTTTTGGGGAGATATCAATGAAAAAATGATGTATGAACTTATCGATGCCAATTATGAATGTGGTATTAAAGAATTCATTATCGATGCTGGTTGGGCAACTACAAAAGAGCCATTTCCGGGGGAGAAAAATGATAAATGGGAATGGATGCTTACACTTGGCGACTGGAAAATAAATCCGGTAAAATTTCCAAATGGATTTAAACCCATTTTCGATTATTTGAAGGCGAAAGGCATGAAACCTGGTCTTTGGATAAGCATGGCTACTGCTACAAAGGCGTCCACACTGTTTAAAACACATCCTGAATGGTTTGTTCAGGACGAAAATGGTAATCCCGCATTTCTTCACGACGAATCCGGAAATCCAAATCAATTAACAGCATGCCTTGGTTCTGGTTACTATGATTATATAAAAGAAGTAATACTGAAATTTGTAAAAGAATATGGTCTGGAGTTCATAAAGTTGGACCTTTCGATTGTAACCAGCGCTTATAGATACAATGCCAAAACAGCAGGTTGTTTTGCCCAAAACCATGCATACCATAAGGACCACGAAGAATCATACCTGGCTTTATATGAGCGATGTTTTCAACTTTTTGATGAATTACACCGGGAGGCACCTGATTTATTCATTGATTGTACATTCGAAACATTGGGTAAATTACAGTTGGTCGATTTCGAAATGCTAAAACATGCTGAAGGAAACTGGTTGTCGAACTTTGAAGACCCTCAGCCACAGGAAAGCTGGCGAATACGCCAGATGGCATGGTGGAGATCGCCCATGATTCCAGCAACCTCACTTGTAATAGGAAATACCCTCATAGAGGATACAAAAGATGAATTCGTTTTAAATTCTTTGGCAGGAACACTGCCCATACTGCTTGGGGATCCACGAAAATTGACAGTGGAAGAAAGGGCTAACATTAAAAATTGGGCTGATTGGCTCCAGGCCTTGCAGGATAAATATGATTTTATGATGTACCGCCAGGAGTTGCCTGGTTTTGGCGAACCATCCAATGGCTTTTGGGATGGATGGGCACGCATAAATACCGATACAAAAGCAGGAGGAATAATTGGTATTTTTCGGCACAATTCCATTGAAAATGAACGTACAATACTTATTCCTTATTTGTTGCCCCATAAAACATATATTATTTTACAGGGTAAGCAGAAAAAACTGCTAATCAAGGCTACAGGAAAAGATTTGGCAGAAAGGGGATTTAAAATTACCCTCGAAAAGAAATATGATAGTGCTATTTTGGAAGTTAAACTTGATAAATAATTGTAAATCTTTATTTCATTTAAAATTATATTAGTAGTAATAGTAAATAAAAACTGCCCCCTGTGAAGGCTGCGGTTTTTGCTTATGTCATTGAATTAAATAACTTGGAGTGGTAGATTATATGTGTAACCGTTCAATATCAATATAACAAATAGATTTCGAAGTGTTTTATTAAATATTATATAATCAGACCATTATGTGTTTTTTAATTTTCTTAACATCTTGGTTTTTGACATGGGGAATGAAGTTAAGGAACCGGGATTGGGTCACAATTGCTATGTATTTATTATTTTGCCTAGGATTGAAAATCCGAACCTATTGACCCCACCTTTCAATTTTCATATTCTAACAATTTACAACAAGGACTTTGGTAAACCGGAAGAAAGAAATAATTAAGTGCAACGAAGAAGGAGCCAATCGTTTTTTAATCGAGACAGAAATCACACTCAACTTTTTCGTGCAAAGAATAACGAATTGACGAAATAACCAAACCGATTATTTCACTTTCGATTTAGGGGAATACTATTGAAGAGTCTTCGCCTAGGATTGCTTTTTCTTTTTCACTTTCGATGCAGCCTTTTCCAGGTTTTCGATAACCCGAAACTTTACCATTTGCGATACCAGATCTAACGGAAGGGGCTTATGAATGGGGAATTGTACCGAACCTTTTGCTCCTACGTAAACGGATAATTCTTCTGCGAATGCCAGTATTGCCGAGGGGGCAGGGTAGAAGCCAATATGATTTTTATAAGCAGCAAAATGTACCAGGTTTCCTTTTAGTGTAAATGTTGGCATTTGATAATTAATTGTTTCCTCAGCATCGGGTGCAGCAGCTCGAATAGTGGCTCTGAGTTCCTGTAGCATCTTTTGAATTTCAGCAGGGAAATTCGCAATATATTCGTCTATATTGCTTGGTTTTGCAGCATTAGTTAACATATTACATGTTTTTTGATTAGTTCGATAGGCTTGCTAATTAAACTATTTCCCAGCAATCCCTTTTGCAACCAATTCATCCAGCAACTGCTGTTTATCTACCGGCACCACCCCAATTTTTTCGCAAACCAGTCCACCGGCAATGTTCGCAATTTGAGCCGTTTGCCAAACATCCAATCCTGATGCCAAACACAAACTGGCAACTCCAATTACAGTATCGCCCGCCCCCGATACATCCGAAATGTCGCGGATCTCTGCCGGAATCAGCTTGAAATCAATGCCATCGCTGATAAAAACTCCGTATTCGGACAGCGTGATAAGTACCTTTTTTATTCCTTTTTTATGCAGAAATTTGGCCGCTTCAAACAATCCGGCGGTATCGTTCTTTTTAATATCGATCTTTAATCCCTCGGTTAATTCCTTAAAGTTTGGTTTGAAAAGGGTGGTATCGTTATAATCCAGAAAATTGCGCTTTTTGGGGTCGACCAGTGTCGGAATATTTTTCGAATTGGCTATGGAAACTATGGTTGATATTACTTCGGGCGTGATTACCCCTTTATCGTAATCTTCAAAAATAATGGCACTGATGGTATGTTTTTCGAGAAGACCTTTTATGTGCTGAATGAAAGACGATTCCGTATGCAACGAAAGCGGTTTGTCGGTTTCACGATCTACGCGCATTAAATGCTGGCGTCCGCTGATAATGCGTGTTTTAACGGTGGTTATTCGCGAAGGATCCGATAGGATTCCTTCGGAAGTTATGTTTTTATCTTCCAATAATTTTCGGAAGCCATCGACACGTTCGTCGTTGCCTACTACAGCGCATAAAATTGGGACAGCACCCAGCGATTGAATATTTAATGCCACATTTGCAGCGCCGCCTAACCGGTTATCCTGTTCGGTCATCGAAATAATTGGTACAGGTGCTTCGGGCGAAATGCGTTCTACTTTTCCAAATAAATAAGAGTCGATCATTACATCACCAATTACAAGCACTTTGTGCCGGGCGAAAGCATCGAATATTTCAGTTAAAGAATGAGCCATGCGGTTTGCATTAAAACTGCGAATATAAGCAAGAAATCAGAATTTTACATAGGGTCTACATCAACAGTGACCTGAACCGTTTTATAATCACTCAGTTGCTGGAAGCTTTTTAATTCCTGCGAAAGCAAATTTTTCCATTCGACCAGAGAGACATTCCGCGGTATTTTTAACAGGATTTGTTTCTGGTAGAGGTTCTGAATGCGGGGAATAAGCGTAAACTCAGGACCAAAAACTTTGTCGCCAAAGGGTACCCGCAGCTTTTTCGCCAAATAATCCGCTGCCTGCGATAAGCTTGCTGAATCGCGGTGTTTTAATATTACCTGAATTAAACGGGCAAAAGGAGGGTAAAAAAAGCTTCTTCGCTCTTCTATTTGCTCATGAAATAAATGCGCATAACGATTATGGATAACATGCTGAATAATGGGATGATCGGGCAAGGTAGTCTGGATGATCACCATTCCTTGCTTGTGCCGGCGTCCAGCTCTGCCGCTGACCTGGGCCATTAATTGAAAACTTCGCTCGTACGCTCTGAAATCGGGATAATTTAATAAATGATCGGCATCCAGAACGCCTACTAAGCTAACATTTTGAAAATCGAGCCCTTTTGTCACCATTTGGGTTCCCACTAAAATATCGATTTCGCCGGCGTCAAAACCGGCTAATAATTTTTCGTACGATTTACGTGTGCGAGCCGAATCTACATCCAGTCGGGCCACCCGAACGTCCGGAATAAATAGTGCCAGTTCTTCTTCAATTTTTTCGGTTCCAAACCCCATAATTTTCACCGAATTACTTCCACATGCAGAACAGTGGCCAATATTGCCGGTGCTGTAGCCGCAGTAATGGCAAGTTAGCTGGTTAATACCCTTATGGTAGGTAAGGCTCACATCGCAATGACGGCAGCGGGGAATAGCAGCGCAATCGTTGCATTGCAGGTAGGGGGCAAATCCCCGCCGGTTTTGGAACAGAATTACCTGTTCTTTTGCATCGATGGCCCGTTGAATCTGGGTTATTAGTTCCGGATGAAAATGCGACAGCATCTGCTTCTTTTTTCGGGCGCGGCGAACATCTACAACTTCAATTTTGGGCATGGCCATCTCCAGATAGCGGCTCTCCAATTTTACCAGTCCATATTTGTTACCCAATGCATTGCTATATGTTTCAATAGCTGGCGTTGCCGTTCCAAGAAGCACTTTAGCCTTATGTAATTTTGCCAGCACAATGGACGAATCGCGTGCATGGTAACGGGGTGCAGGGTCGAACTGCTTAAAGGTATTTTCGTGTTCCTCGTCGACAATTACCAGTCCCAGGTTCGAAAAAGGCAGAAATACCGACGATCGAACCCCTAAAATTATTTTATACCCGCTTTCACTTCCTTTCAGCAAATCTTGCCAGATAGCGGTGCGTTCGGTATCCGAAAATTTGGAATGGTAAATACCTACACAATCGCCAAATGCCTCAGTCAATCGTTCTATCATTTGACCGGTTAATGCAATTTCGGGCAGCAAATAGAGAACTTGTCTTTTTTGCTCCAGTTGTTCGGCAATTAAATGAAAATACACTTCTGTTTTACCACTCGACGTTATGCCATGAAGCAACACCGTATCCTGAACATTAAATGCTTCGCAGATTGCATCAAGGGCAACCTGCTGGGGGGGATTTAACTTTTTTAGCTGAAGGGTATTGTTCTTATTTACTTTCGAAGGTTGAATTTCTTTTACAGCAATTTCCAGAATTCCTTTTTTAATTAATGCCTGAAGAGCATCCGAAGAAGTATTGGAGGCTTTTAGAAGTGCCTGTTTTTCGAATTCCGAAGTTTTCCCATCCTCGAATTGCGACAGTTGAAGAAAACAGGTAAGTAACTCCACTTGTTTTGGGGCCCGTTTTAGCGAGTCGAGCGCCTGGTTTAACAGCTCGCTGGTGAGATATCCAGTCGTCAGCTTTACTTGGGTTATAAGTTTGGGTTTTCTGCCCTCGCGCAGATGTTCTTCGGCAAAAAGCGCTTCTTTATCAATCAGCGATTTTAGCAGCGTTAATAAATCACGTTTATTATATGTTTTGGCAATATCGCTAATTGTGGCTGCAATTCGTTCTTCGAGCACCGACAATAAAAAGGCTTCTTTTTCGGTAAGCGAATCGAACTGCTGAAAATCGGGATTATACACCAGGCGGGTTTCGCTTTCGAGTTTTAAACCTGCCGGTAAAGCGGCTTTCATTACTTCGCCTAAAGTACATAAGTAATAATCGGCGAGCCATTGCCAAAAGTCAAATTGAATCGAATTCACTACCGGACTTGAATCCAGTACCGAAAGAATTTCTTTTATTTCGAATCCTTCGGGGGTATTATGATGAATTCGAAGTACCAGGGCCGAATACATCCGGCGGGCACCAAATTGCACCACAACGCGCACGCCGGGAGAAATTGCCGATTGATGTTCTTCGGGAACAGCATAGGTAAATACCTGTGGAAGAGCAAATGGAAAGATCAGATCGGCAAACATTCATTCGAAAATTAAATAAAAACCGCAACGCAATGCGGTAAAAAATCCATGTTTCGCAAAGATAAAATTAATTGGTTTGCGAAACATGGAATACCGGGCAATACGTTACGGCTATATAAATCTGTTAAACCGTTTTTTATAGCTACATGGCTAAAATGTGAGCTACATCGAGGTAGTTTTTACGGACATGCTTGTGTGCTTTTACAGTTTTATTGAGAGGTACATGCGAAATTTGGCCATTCACCAACCCTATCATAATACTTTTTTGATCGTCGAGCAACGCTTCAATGGCTGCAACACCCATGCGGCTAGCCGAAACACGGTCGTAACAGGTGGGAGACCCTCCGCGTTGGATATGTCCTAGAATGGTTACCCGAATGTCAAATTGAGGGAACTCGGGTTGTACTTTTTGCGATAATTCAATGGCACCGCCTTCGTCATCGCCTTCGGCTACCATTATAATGCTCGATTTATTTGATTTAGCGCGCTTCGACAGAAATTCGCGCAGTTCTTTCAATTGATCTTTTACTTCCGGTATCATAATAACTTCGGCCCCAGTGGCAATTCCACTCTCAAGTGCCACAAAACCAGCTTCACGGCCCATTACTTCCACAAAGAAAATACGGTTGTGAGAGCTTGCAGTATCCCTAATTTTATCAACCGCCTCTACTACGGTATTTAAAGCAGTATCGTAGCCAATGGTATAATCGGTTCCAAAAAGATCGTTATCAATGGTTCCGGGAATGCCAACGCATGGAATGTTAAATTCCTGCGACATGATGCTGGCGCCAGTAAACGATCCATCTCCCCCAATAACAACTACGGCATCAATTTCGTGTCGACTTAAGTTTTCATAGGCTTCTTTTCGTCCTTCGGGAGTTCTGAACCTGGCTGAACGTGCTGTTTTTAGAATGGTGCCGCCTTTTTGAATAATACCACTTACGTCGCGCGATTCGAGTTTTTTAAATTCTCCGTTGATCATTCCTTCGTAACCACGCATTATGCCATAAACCTCCATATTGTTATTGATGGCAGCTCGGGTTACTGCACGAACAGCAGCATTCATCCCCGGAGCGTCACCACCGGAAGTAAGGACAGCAACTCGCTTAATTTTACCCATAAATAAAGAATTAATTATAATACTAACTACTAACTATCTACTAATTTAACTATAATTTATTGAACAGAGGTTTTACGAATCATAAATTTTTCGAAAGATTCTCAATCTCTTGTTTTATTTCTTCCATTTGCCAATTTGGTGTCGACGTGGCTCCGCAAATACCAACAGAATCGCTGTTTTCGAACCATTCTTTTTTCAGTTCTGATGCTTTTGAAACAAAATAACTGTCCGGATTTTCTGCTTTGCAGGCATTATACAATACTTTGCCGTTTGAACTATTTGCTCCGCCAACAAAAACGATTACCTGATATTCCTGAGCAAATTTCTGCAATTGAGGAATCCTGTTCGCTACCTGTTTGCAGATAGTATCAAAAACCTGCAGTGGAACCTCGTTCCAGGGGAAATGCTTCTGCATTTTGTGGTGAATATAATCCTGAAGTTCCTTATATCCGGTAACGGGCATTGTTGTTTGCGAAAAAAGATAAACAGGATGCGAAAAATCGTACTCCTCTAATTCATTTGGTGAGGTAACAGCCAACGCATCGTATTGAATTTGCCCTAACAGGCCGTTAACTTCCGGATGGGTGTTTTTTCCGTAGATAATCAGTTTTCCGTTATTTTGTAACGACTCGGCATAGGCTTTTTTTACTTTTTTTTGAACCTGAATAACCACAGGGCAGGTACCATCAATCACTCTATTTTTTCCGGCATTTAATTTTTCATAAGTTGAAGGAGGTTCTCCGTGAGCCCGGATAAGCACATTGGTTTCCTGAATTTCAGAAACAGAATCGGATGATATTGTAGAAAGTCCCGATTGGGTTAACCGTTCCACTTCAGCCTGATTATGTACAATTTCCCCCAGACAACGAACTTCCCTGCCTTCCTGCATTTCAGTTTCGGCAAGTTTAACAGCCCGCTTTACTCCTGTACAAAAACCTGAGTGTGGATCTATGTTAATTTTCATCTGTTCGAATTTTGGTTTAATAAAGGTTAAATATACCCCAAAGGACTCTATATACCCTTCATAAATTTCCTCAACTTTTTGTCGGTTATTGACAATTTACTTCAGTTTTTCGGATGAATCAGATCCATAAACCAATCCATCTGCTCTGTGGGAGTCATGAAGCTATTATCGAGCAAAACAGCATCTTCTGCTTTTCGCAACGGGCTCTCTTCGCGGGTTTGATCGAGGTGATCGCGCTTTTCGATGTTTTCTTTTATTTCGTTGAGCGAAACGCTTACTTGTTTCTCCAACAGCTCATCGTAGCGTCGTTTTGCCCGAACATCCGAACTGGCAGTCATGAATAGTTTAATATCTGCCTGTGGAAATACGACAGTTCCTATATCGCGGCCATCCATCACTATTCCTCCGGTTTTGCCCATTTCCTGCTGCAAAGCAACCAATTTTTGGCGTACCTCTTTTATCTGACTGACAGCGCTCACCTGATTCGAAACCTCAATGCCCCTAATAGCTTCTTCGACACTTGTTCCGTTTAGCCAGGTTTCGTACGTTTGGGAGTGAGGATTATATATAAACCCTATATTGATCTCATGGAGTAATAATTTTAGTTTATCTGCATCGATTCCCTGCTCCGAGATTAAATTCTTTTGAATGCAATAAAGTGTAATAGCCCTATACATAGCACCGCTATCGATATATATGTAACCCAGTTTTGATGCAATTGCTTTTGCGAAGGTACTTTTACCGCACGACGAAAACCCATCAATAGCAATAACCAGTTTTTTATTATTTAGCATAATTTAATCAAGTAAATAGATAGCAAATGTAATGATATTTATAAAAATTACTAAAAATATATTTTAACCCCTGTAAAAAACGAGTTTGTTTTTATTTTATTCAATAATTAAAAATAAAATTATTAAATATTTAACATTTATTTTTAAATATCAATGCCGGAAAACTTGCGAAGCAGAAAACCAATACCAAAAGTAATGGCCGATACGCCCAGACTTATTACAGCCATTTCGGTAAATCGTTGTTTAAAAGGAAGGTCTTTTGCTACTGAAATATAATAGTTAAAAAAGAGGATAATCAGGATGGCAATTGTTAAGGTAGCTCCTAAGCAGATAAAAACATTATCGAAGATCAGATATGGGAAGATGAGTAATCCGACGGTAAGAACATAAGCAATACCGGTATAGGTAGCCGATTTAAGGGCCGACGGATCGTTCTCTGCTTTTTTGGACAGATACCCGGAGGCGGCCATCGAAAAGGAAGCTGCAATTCCGGTAATTAATCCGGCCAATGCAATTACACGGGTATTATTCAGTGCAAAAGTAAAACCGGCCAGGGCACCGGTAAGCTCAACCAAAGCATCGTTTAAGCCGAGAACAATGGAACCTACATATTCGAGCCGTTCTTCTTCTATCATATTAATTAGTTCCTTCTCGTGTTTATCTTCATCTTCAATTATCGACTTCATTTCAGGAACATAGGCCAACACTTCAGTATATGCCAGTTGTGCGTGGGCTTCTCCTTTTTCGAGAAGTTTAATACCGAACGTTATTCCCAGAATTCGTGCGATCCAGTAATAAATAAAGACTTTGAACCAGTTTGGAGTGAAGCTTTGGTTAGTGTATATTTTCAAAAATTCATAATGCCCGTTTTCTTCAATAGATATACGTTGCAAAATGGCGGAATTGGATTTTTCTTTGACTACAATAGCCAACTTACTGTATATAACCGACTCGGTAATTTCGTTCTGTTGGAATTTACAAAGGGTTTTAATAAGAGTGGGGGTTAATGTTACTTTCATTTGGTAAGATGCATAATTTAACTTCAAAAGTAATTATTTTATGGATGGGGGAAGCTTAAGAAATTCCACATTTTTGGAAATGTATTGACCAATAGTGCCATAGCAATTAAAAAAAAGGGAATGAAAAGTTATCAGTCATTTCGATAATGGTGAAAACAATATTCCTTTGTGCAAAAAAACAATTTGGAAAGAATTTCCCTAATCCTCATCAATAATCAGGTGGTCTCTTATCCTAAATTTATTTTTAAATACCACTTTTCTAACCCAGTTAACAAGGTCTTTGCTCCCTACAGATTTATCGATATGTGCCGGAATTGTTTTAACCAGCCATTTCATTTTATAAACTACCGAGTCACCAGGGAATAAAGGCATATATTCTCCATGATTTTCCAGTTCAATATAACTTCGGGTTCCATCGGCAAAAATCTCAACCTCCCCTTGATCAGGGGGTAATTGTGAAGTTGGTATATCGGTAAATGATTTCAGAAAGAGAATACTGTCCTGCACATTAGCGAGCCATCCTTCGCTGGCATTTGCATAAAGCTTGGTATCGGCAAGAATCTTTTTGGGGTCGTACTCGAACCAAACAATGCCATCCTGGTAAGTAACTCCGGGAAGGTTGCTTTTCGAGAGAATAGCACTATCGGCATCTCCCGGGAAGAAGCTAATCCCGCCTGCTCTTCTTCTTGTAACTTCCCATGGTGCAACGGATTTTTCTTCGTCTGATACGTTTTTTATAGAATACGTAATAATAAAGGCCGAATCGCGTGCGCCCAATTTTAAATGTTTTCTTATCTGGAAACCACTTTTTTTATCGGGAGCAGAATAAAACTGCAATTCGGAGCCATTTATATTCAGGTCGTATGGCATCACATCAAACGTTGCAATGGGAGGCCATCCCCAATCGCTTTGAGGAGAGGTCCATAAAGTCGATCCGAAATTTTCGGCATTTATGGTATAAGGCGACAGTAGCTCTTTCCCATAATATTTCAGCGAAATAATTCGTGCACCATAGTTCTGATCGATTGATAAAATTGTTTTAGGAACTCGCAATAAATGAACCTTGTGTTCAGTTAGTTGGTACGGGTACCTTTTATCTTTGGAAGAACATGCCATAGCAATGGCCAAGACAAATAGCAGTGGTAGAAAATATGATTTCATGGCTATAAAATTATGCAAAGGTAATAGCAGGGTAAATATACTATTTAAAAGCACATATCAAAATAAGTAAACAACCGAATACTTAACAACCATCCATAATTTAGCAGCATTATCTCTTGAGAGGGAGGTGAAAACTACAACGCTTTTATAATAATACTTGCAGCCAGGTATGCGTCGTGTCGTACAAAGTTATTTACAAAGTACAAACGAATGGGAATCTGAATTTTTTCGGAAATTATAACCGGAGCTTCGGCCATGAAACCAGCATTTATTATTCCAGGTTTTTCGCTGTAAAATCCTTCCTTTAAACTGGTGCCACAAAAAGTTTTTAGACTAATTCCTTTATAAGAAATTGGAAAGCCCGCTTCCAGATATGGGGCAATTTTATTTTTAACTTTTCCTCCAATGGTTTCAAAAAATAAAATCCCGGAGAACATCAGGTAAACTGGAACTTTTTCAGAACCGGTAATTTGTATTGTTCCATCGAAAACATGGTTGGTAGTTGCATTCTTAAATCCCCAAAAACCTTTGAATAAGGAGTCGTTCCGTGGAATGTAGTAATCTGCAATAATAAACGAAATATTTTTGAAACTATACCCCAGGTACAAATCGATTTCTTCGTAAAATTGGTCGCCTAGAGTATAATCGCCAGAAATACCAGCCAAAAATCCATTTTGATAATACTCAAAAGCAGGGAGAACATGCGGGCATTTAACTCCCGGAAATCCTCTCCATGGGTAACGCGAGGCTATTTCTGCTTTTAAGGTAAAGAGATTAGTAAATAGTGAATCTTGGGCAAACGAAAGCTTTATAAATAATGAAAATAGCAATAGCGTTAAAAGAAACTTCATAAATTTCAGTAGTTTGTAATCAGCAAGCAAGATAACGAAAGATTCTTAAATTTTATAAAACAACTATTTATGAACCTAGATACAGCAGGAAGAGAATGATGAGATATGGAACTGATTGTTTTAGTAAATGTCCTAAGAAATCTGAGATTAACCGATTAAAAGTAATCTCCGTAGCGCATTATTTCTTGTTTGTTTTTTAAGGCAATTGGGTTGGAGGGTTGGAACTTTAATACCTGTTTTATGTACTTTGAAGCAGTTTCGTAGTTCCCCATGGAAGAATAATTAGCTGCAATTAAGTTCATCAAACCTATATCTGATGGATGCTCCCGAAGTGTTTTCTTTAAATTAATTACGTCGCGGGTTGCAGCATAAAGTAATGAATAGTCGGGTCCATTAACTGGGTTTCGGGTCGCATATTTCAGGTAGGGCAAGGCATACTCCGGCATATCGAGCTTAAGGTAATTAATAAACAGATGTTGGGCGAAATTGAGATCGGGGCGAATTGAGTAAGCTTTTTTCGCGTATAGAACAACCAATTGAGAATCGCCCATTAACGAGGCTGTATTGGCTGCTCGCTCGCAGAGATCAATATTGTATGGGTTCTCGAGGGCAAGGCTTTCGATAATTTTGAAAGCGGATGGATAATTTTTATTCCGGATATAATAATCGTAGAGGGAATTCATGGCTGCTTCCCAATCAGTTTCTTTGTTTGTAAGGGAAAGGGCCGTTGTTTCTTCGAAACTATTTGAAAGGTCCGGATTTAGAATAGGATTAGTATTTGTTCCTGTATAAAGGACCTGTTTTAAAATCCGGTCGTAAATACTATCGAATAACGTTATTGGCAAGTGCTTGTCAATGGTTAATTGTTCTGCTATGTTTTGTTTTTCAGTAATCAGTTCAAAATTCCGAATTGCATTTAAGCAGGCTTCTGCCAACACAATATTACCGGTTAGGTTTAGTCGGTTCGATTCTAAAAATAAATTGCAGGTTACTGAGGTTTGATGTTCCAAAAGAGTCTTTAGATCGACTAATTCGCATCCATACACTATCGCAGCTTTTCGGATTACGCGGTTTATTTCTTCAGGAGCACGGACCCGAACCAAATCAAGGTCAACCGATCGTTGTAAATATTTTTGAGCTTTAGAAGAGTCCCGATCGAACAAGGCTATCTGTCCCAAATAATAGTGACTTAAGGCATAGGTGTTATCCTTCCTGTTCAGATCAGTTAATTTCGATACCGCCATATCGTAATCGCCAGCATTAAAAGCCTGTTCTCCATCGTTAAAAAGATTCATTAAGAGAGTAGAATCGCTGGTTGCTAAAAATTTACTTTTTAAGGGACGCTGGCTCTTCTCGTCCGAAGTAGCAGTGGTAATAATAACGGGAATATTATTTGTTTGAAGCTCCAATAATAAATTGTGCAGGTTACTTTCGAAGGTAGAAACTGCATGCTTATATACCTCAGATCCCAAGGCAATTTCGGAGTAAGATTTCCGGCTATTTACAGTGGATTTATTTTTTTTGATATTAATTAAATCAGCAAGTTGGAAAACACCCTGTACCAAACGTAAATCGCGAATTTTATTATAAAATCTTGTTAAAGCAATATTTCCAGATAGAAAATGACCGGAACAACTATAGCCATAAAATTCGTTAATGCCTGAACATACTATAACTGCATCAGGAGTGTATTTGGCGAGCTGTTTCGAAAAATCTAACTGGGAAAAAGAGTTTGCTGCATCAAAGGAGAGGTCTATTAACTCGAATTCAGTGTTGGGGTATAACCGTTGTAACTGTTTATTTAATATATGATGAAACGAACTGTTTTTATTATAGGGCCATGAAGCATACGATTGTTCTCCCAAAACAAAAATACGGATAGTATTGGGTGTTTTTTCCTTTCTAAAGATTTCCTTCCCTGAAAAAGGGGAGGTAGCATTGTCGTATTTTTTAGTAATGAGAGGATTTATTTGATAGAACGAGGGGTTCTCTGAGCATTCGATAAATAGATTGTTGTTAGTTCCAAATTGGGCAAGCCTTAAAACGCCTTCAAAAATGAAACAACTAAGGAGAATCCCTAAAGCTGCTTTAATCAGAATGTTTTTATTTGAAAAAAAAGCTGCCATAGTTTAAAAAATATCAGTATAAAATCGGAAAACCAGGGAACAAAATTCCGATATTTTTCTACATAAACCACTAACAAATAGCTTTTTTCACATTTTTTAACATACGGGTAAACTCATTTAGTGCATTACGGTAAATAAATATCGTCCAATACTCAGGTAAATGAGTACACCAATTATATCGTCTACCGTAGTAATGAATGGACCGGTCGCCAAAGCTGGATCAATTTTAATCCGGTTCAGAAATAGGGGGACAATGGTGCCAAAAATAGACGCAAAAACTATAACGGTGAAAAGGGCAACACTTACCGATATTGTCAGAGCAAAGGAGTGGGTATAAAAATAGTTATAAAAAAATATCATCGACGACAATGCCAATCCGTTTAAGACGGCCACTCCCAACTCTTTCATGAGTTTTTTGGAAGTACTTTCGAGCCCCAGGCTGTTGTTTGCCAGACCCTGAACAATGATAGCCGATGATTGGATGCCGACATTTCCGCCCATAGCGGTGATCATCGGAATAAAAATTGCCACCTGCGGGAACAACGATAGTTCTCCGGTAAACTGGCTAATTACCAATGAACCGAGTATTCCACCAAAAAGGGCTACTATCAGCCATGGAATACGGGCGCGGGTTAATGTCCACACATTATCGCTCGAATCGATGTCTTCGGAGATACCCGACATTAACTGGTAATCTTTTTCTGCTTCGTCTCGGATTACATCCACAATATCATCGATAGTGATACGCCCTTTTAACCTTCCAATGTTATCGATTACAGGGATAGCAACCAAATTGTATTTTTCCATAATATTGGCTACCTCCGGAGCCGGAGTGTCTACCAGCACAGTAATAATATCCGGTTCGTAAAGACTTTTTATTTTGGTATGGCCCGACGCCAGCAAAAGGTTTTTCAACGTAACAGTGCCCTTAAAGATATTATTATCATCAACGGCATATACATAATAAATTTCGTCGACATTTTCAGCCTGTTTCCTCATTTCGCGCAAACAGGTAGTGAGGTTCCAGTTGATATTTACGCGGATAAGCTCGGTTGCCATAAGTCCACCGGCCGTGTCCTCATCGTGGGCAAGAAGGTCGGCAATGTCTCCGGCCTGCTCTATATCGGGTATTTTTTGCAGAATTTCGACCTGAAGTTCATCCGATAATTCTGAGAGTACGTCTGCGGCATCGTCCGAGTCCATGTTATTGATAAACTCGCGGGCAATAAACTCCGAGGGCAATTCTTTCAATAATTCTTCCCGGTCGTCTTCTTCCATCTCAGTAATTGCCTCGGCCGATGTTTCACGGTCGAGCAACGAATATAAATACTGTGCTTCGTCACTTTCGAGTTCAGCTGAAACTTCTGCAATATCGGCTGCCCTTAAATCGTCAATCATTTTCAATACAACATCGCGCTCTTCCTGTTTAATGGCATCTTTCAGGGTATTTATAAACCCGCGGGTTAGTTCAAATGACTGCATACTGATTTATTTTATGTACGATGAAACGAGCTGTGTTAACTCAACAAATTCGGAAACCGATAGCTGCTCCGGACGTTTTGTAAGTAACGGGTGACTTTTTTCTGTCATCGGTGTCAAACTTTTCAGGGAATTGCTCAATACTTTTCGTCGTTGATTAAAGCCTGCCTTTACCACTTTAAAAAAAAGCTGTTCATCACAATCAAGCTTACTTGTTTTGTTTCGGCTTAGCCTTATTACTCCCGATTTAACTTTGGGTGGCGGAACAAAAACGTTTTCGTGTACCGTAAACAGGTATTCAATTTTATAAAATGCCTGAAGTAAGACACTTAAAATGCCATATTCTTTGCTACCAGGAGGCGATGCGATACGCTGGGCAACTTCCTTCTGGATCATACAAACCACCTCATCTACCTGACTGCGAAATTCGAGGACTTTAAAAAAAATCTGTGAGGATATGTTATAAGGGAAATTACCTATAACCGCAAGTTGTCCGGGCGATAATTTACTGAGATCCAGCTCCAGAAAATCTCCTTCAATTATTTTCCCTTGAAGGGTTGGGTATTCGGCATTCAGATATGTCACCGATTCGCCATCTACTTCTACAGGGATCAGATTGAATTCAGTTCGCTCCAACAGAAACTTTGTTAGAACACCCATACCGGGCCCAATTTCAATTACATTTTCTATCCCTTCGGCTTTCAAGCCCATAACTATTTTACGTGCAATGTTCTGATCTTTCAGGAAATGCTGGCCTAAAGACTTTTTGGGACGGACAAAACTCATAATATCTTCGTTTTATGCAAAAATAAGGAAATTAATGGGAGAGATAGTTCAATTAACTAAGATAGATAAATTGATAAGGATTAAAAAGCAGCCAAGCATATCTTCCATTCCAAATAATGTTGATATTTGACAAAATTTTTTGATCATGCAATATAATTTCGATGAGATAATTGACCGTTCGGGAACAGATTCTTTCAAGTACGATTCTTGCAAGCGGGTTTTTGGCACTACCGATATTTTGCCCATGTGGGTTGCCGATATGGATTTTCGTACACCCGATTTTATTGTGAAGGCAATGAAAAAACGTCTTGAACACGAAATTTATGGGTATACCTTAAAATCCGATAGTTTATACCAATCGGTTATCGATTGGATGAAACGCCGCCATGGATGGGAAATAGAAAAAGAGTGGATAGTTTTTACCCCGGGAATTGTACCGGCAGTTAATATGTGTATTCAGGCTTATTCTAATCCGGGTGATAAGGTTATTTTACAATCGCCGGTGTATTACCCATTCTTTTGGGCCGTCGATTTGAACAAACGCATTCAGATGAATAATCAGTTGGTTCGGGTAGGCGATCGCTACGAAATGGATTTCGATCACCTCGAACGCTCTATTGATGCTGATACAAAAATGATGTTACTATGCAGTCCGCATAATCCGGCAGGTCGGGTTTGGACTCGCGGGGAGCTTAAAAAACTGGCAGATATTTGTACAGCGCGCAATATTATAATGATTTCGGACGAAATTCACTCCGATCTGATATTCGAAGGATATAAGCACATTCCCTATGCTATGCTGGGAGATGATATTGCGAACAATACCGTTACCTGTATGGCTCCCAGCAAAACATTTAACATTGCCGGATTGTCTACTTCGGTGTTGATCATTCAGAACCCCGAACTTCGAAAAAAGTTTAACGATGTGGTAGAAACCCTCCATATTGCCGGTGGAAACATTTTTGGATTTGTTGCTCTGGAAGCCGCTTACACACATGGCGATGAATGGCTGACCCAAGCTTTAAAATATATCGAAGGAAATGTTGATTTACTGGAGACTTTTGTGAAGGAACGCATACCAAAGTTAAAGGTAATCAGGCCCGAAGGAACATACCTGGGCTGGATCGATTTTAGGGGACTTGGGATGGACGATACCACCCTTCGTAAATTTATGATAGAGAAAGTAAAGGTGGGTCTTAACCATGGCCCAACTTTCGGGTCAGGAGGAGAAGGATATCAACGGATCAACCTGGGGAGTCCGCGCATATTTGTGGATGAAGCACTTAATAGGATGGAAAGGGCTATCAATAATATGAGCTAGTGAATTTGCAATATTTTTAAAATTCAGATCAGGTCCTTGAATATATTTCTTGAAAGCTTAATGCGTAACCGATCCGGTAAAAAGTTCAACAATTACGCTTACTTGAACAAAACCTATTATTTCGCCATGACTAAAAAAGTACTTTTTACGTTTTTAACAATTTTGCTGATTGCCTGTCAAACTCAAAATCCTCAAGTAAGAATAAATACCAACCAGGGAGATATGCAAATTGAATTATATCCGCAAAAGGCTCCGATTACTGTTAAGAATTTTCTGAGTTATGTGGATGCAGGAAAATATTCGGGAGCTGAATTCTATCGGGTAGTTACTTTAAAAAATCAGCCCGATAAAAATATTAAGATAGAAGTAATTCAGGGTGGTTTGGAATTTAGAATGAACATTGATACTATCCCGGGCATAGAGCACGAAACAACAGATAAAACCGGAATTCGACATAAGGATGGGACAATTTCAATGGCAAGAAACACCCCAGGCAGTGCATCTTCCGAGTTTTTCATCTGCATTGGCAGTCAGCCAGAACTAGATTATGGCGGGAAACGTAACCCTGATGGACAAGGATTTGCCGCATTTGGTAAAGTGCTAACCGGCATGGAAGTAGTAAGAAGAATTCAAAAAATGTCGGCCGATTCAAATCAGATTTTGTTCGAAAAGGTTAAAATATTGAGCGTGGAAAGGGAATAAAATCAGGAAGCTCTCGAATCAATTATTTAAGTAACTCGGTTCGTGTAGTATCTAATCTTAACAATATAAAAAGCATAATAGTAAAAGCCCATAGGGAGGAGCCCCCATAGCTGAAGAACGGTAACGGAATACCAATAACAGGGAGGAGTCCAATAGTCATCCCAATATTTATGGTAAAATGGAAGAAAAAGATGGACGCAACACTGTACCCGTAAATTCGTGTAAACGTAGATCGCTGCCGTTCGGATATTACTATAATCCGATACATTAAATACATAAAGAGTCCAATAACTACAATCGAACCTAAGAAGCCCCATTCCTCTCCTATAGTGCAAAAAATAAAATCGGTGCTTTGTTCTGGCACAAAGTTGAACTTTGTTTGTGTTCCCTGCAAAAAGCCTTTTCCAAAAAAGCCACCCGAACCAATAGCAATAAGACTTTGGTTTACATTATAACCATATCCTAATGGATCAGACTCCAGTCCCAGAAGGATATTTACCCGTTTTTGCTGGTGCTCTTCCATCATTTCATGAAAGACATAATCTACAGAATTGGTGAAAATTATGGCACCGAACATAAATATCACAAAAGTATTTAGCAAAGGTATTCTGCGAAAGAAACCAATGATAAGATAGGCAAACCCTGCCAGAAAGAATGAAAAGGCCAGAATTTTGTAGTATCCTAACTTGCTGCCTAATAGCAGGCTAAACCCCCAGATTAGTCCAACAGATCCTATATAAATAGCAAGTCCGATTAATGATTCTTTATACCTCCTGGTGATAAGGGCAAAAGCGCTAAACGCAAGTACCAGAAGTACAATAAGTATCCGTAGTTGAGGTGCTACCAGCGAAAGAAATAGCAATACAATTAAGGTAAAACCAAAAAATAGTACAATTCCTGGTAACCCTTCACGAAAGAGGGCAAATGCAAAAGCAGTATATACGAGAATTGAACCCGCATCGGGTTGTAACGCAATTAAGGCAACAGGAATTATAAGAATAATGGAGATTGGAGTTAATGTTTGAAAATCGTTTATTTTAATGTTATACTGACTTAAAAATTTAGCTAATGCAAGCGCTGTTCCTATCTTGGCAAATTCGGCCGGCTGTAAGGAGAAATTGCCGATGGCAAGCCAGGCTTTTGCCCCATTAACTTCTTTTCCAATAATCAAAACCAGTATTAGTAATCCGATGGACATTCCATAAATAACATACGAGAAGAATGAGAAGAGCTTAACATCGAGCGTCATAATAATTAAAGCCAGCAATAATGATGCTCCAATCCATATTAATTGCATACCATACCGTTGGGTAAAATCGAAAATGCTTTTATGTTTTTCGTCATAAACTGCAGCATAAATATTAAACCACCCCATCAGCATCAGGGTAATAAATATCAATACTACCGACCAGTCGATTTCCTGAAATATGTTTGTTTTTCGGATCATCGGTATGGTTTATTAAATTTCAACAAATGCTCTTCGAGCCAGGGGCGGGAAACCGTATCTTTCAGGTACTTTTCAATTAAAAGGCTGGATATAGGGCCTGCCCAGGTAGCTCCAAATCCTCCGTTTTCAACATATACTGCGATGGCAATTTTCGGGTTATTCCGGGGGGCAAAGGCAATAAAAATAGAGTGGTCCTCTCCATGAGGATTTTGAGCCGTACCTGTTTTTGCACATACTTCAATATCCGGGAGTCTTGCTATGGTGGCAGTTCCTCCTTTTACAGCCAAAGACATCCCTTCTATTATTGGGCTATAAAATGCGGTGTCGATATCGGTAAAGTGCTTCTCTCTGTATTTTTTATCAATTTCCTTTTGCCCTTTTATTCCCTTCACTAAATGAGGGGTATAGTAGTAGCCGCGATTTGCAATTGTAGCAGCCATATTGGCCATTTGTACCGGGGTAATTCCGAGCTCGCCCTGACCAATGGACAGTGATACAATGGTTAACGATTTCCACCGGCCTTTTCCGTGATACCGGTCGTAATAACCCGCATCGGGAATATAGCCATTTAATTCATTTGGCAGATCAACCCCCAGTTTTTTCCCAAAGCCAAACGACAATACATGGTAACGCCACATATTGTATGCCTCTTCAACCGATTCATAGTTTTTATTATCGATAATATTCCGAAAGACATTGCAGAAATAAGCGTTGCAGGAATTCTGTATACCCCCCAATAAACTTAAGGGCGAATGATGGGGATGGCAGCCAACTGTAAGTCCTCCGGCATGGTAACCTAAGAAACAGGAGTACGAATATTCCGGTTTCAGTGTTCCTTCCTGTAAACCAATCATACCGTTAATAAGCTTGAATGTGCTACCAGGCGGATATTTTGCCATAACAGCGCGGTCGAATAAGGGCTGATTAAGCGTATCGAGTAATAATTTGCGGAAGTTTTTTTGCCGTATGCGACCCACAAGAAGTCCCGGGTTATATGTTGGCATGGAAGCCATTGCCAGTATTTCACCAGTTGAAGGTTCGATGGCAACAACGCTGCCGTGCATCTTTTGCATAAGATATTCGGCATATTTTTGCAAGTCAGCATCAAGCGTGGTAGTGAGGTCTGATCCAACCAGGGAAGCGGTATCAAATTTTCCTTTAAAATACGATCCAACAACACGGTTATGCACATCTACCAGAAAAATATTGACTCCTTTTCGACCTCGCAACTGTTCTTCGTAACTCCGCTCTAACCCACTAATGCCAATGTAATCGCGGGTCTTATAATATGGGTTTTTGTCAATAATTTTTTGATCTACTTCACCTACATACCCTAATAAGTGAGCTGCAATATTATAGTTATACTTCCGCAAAGTTCTTGATTGGACATAAAATCCAGGATATTTATACAACTTTTCCTGCAACCGGGCATAGGTTTCAGCCGAAAGCTGCTTAACTACTTCAGAAGATTTAAAAGCACTGTAACTTTTTGCTGTATCAAGCGCTAAAACAAGATCGGTTTTAGATAACCCAATCAGGTTACAGAATTCGATGGTATCAAAAGCCTTTAATTGAAAAGGAGTAACCATTAAATCGTAGGCAGCTTCGTTGTATACAATTAATTTACCATTCCGGTCCAAAATAAGACCACGGGCGGGGAATTGTACAACATTTCTGCGGGAGTTATTTTCGGCAGATAATTTATAGGAATTATCAATCACCTGCATCCAAAATAACCGGATAATAAAGATCAGTCCTACCAAGCCATAAATTGCACCAATCACATATTTGCGTTCAGCAAAGGGATTCATACTACCGCCTGTATATTATAAATTGACTGATAATAACTAACACAAATGTAAATAATGAACTAATAATTACTCTTAGTAAGGTATGGAAAAACATCGAAAATTTAAACACTTCGATATAGAAAAGGGCAAAATGATGAATAAAAATAAGAATTAGCGAATATTTAATTATCCATTCCAAATTAAAATCCCGTAATACAGGTTGAACACTTGTATCGTATCCTTCGCGGGGGGCAATTATTTTTAACAGATACGGACGAACGAACCCCATTAAAACGCAGGCAGCCGAGTGCATTCCCCAGGTATTTGAAAAGGCATCAATGGAAAAGCCCAAAATAAACGAAAAAACAAGTAACAGCCAGTTTGGTGTTTCAAAAGGAAGCATCAGGATAAACCAAACATATAAATAGGGGTTTAGATAACCACTCCATTGAATATTGTTTAGCACCAATACTTGAAGAAGTACCAGAAAGAAAAACCGGATAACGACTCCATTGATAGCCCTAATCATTTTCTTTTAGTTTTTCTAGTTGAATTTCTTCGCTTTTCTTCAAGTCTTCAACAATCGAAACATACTGAAGCGATTTAAAGACAGTACTTATTTTAATATCAATATGGTAAAAATTTCCATCTTTCATATTGAAATCTTCTACAGTACCTATCACTTCGCCTTCGGGAAAGGATTCTGAAAAACCTGTAGTAACAACAGTGTCGCCTTTTTGCAGAACTACGTGTTGAGGAATATCGTTTAGCGTACAATATTCATAATCTTTGCCTTCCCATATAACCGAACCAAGATAATTGTGTTTTTTTAGTTTGGCACTAACTTTAAATTTCAAATTCAGAAGCGAAACAACATTGGCAAAATTTTCAGAAACTCCATCAACCACCCCAACAATTCCATTTGGACCAATCACTGCCATATCGGGTTTAATTCCATGATTTTTCCCTTTATTAAGTGTAATGTAATTATACTGTTTGTTTACAGAATTATTAATCACTTTGGCTTCCTGGTAATGATAAAGTTGAGAGAATGCCGAGTCCCTGACATGAATTCGGGTTGTGTCGAATGTGTTATAATTGTTTTTCAGATAATTGCGTAGGAGGGCATTTTCTTTGGCCAATGCATCGTTTGTTTCCCGAAGGGAAAGGTAAACTCTAAAATCGGTAACTTGTTTATAGAAAGTGCCCGATATAGCTTTGGATGTGCTGGCAAAACTTGCGCTATGGTAATTATTATATCGAAACAAAAAAATAGCACAAATAATTTCCAATGCAATAAACAGCAACAGGAAATGATATGCATACAATAGTTTGAGCAGGTTTCGCATTGGTGCAATCCCTTATTTAACGCATCAGGAATTGAAAACGGTCTACATTTTTAAGGGCAACACCAGTACCACGGGCAACAGCGCGCAAAGGATCGTCGGCTACGTGAAAAGGAATGTTGATCTTGTCGGTAAGGCGTTTGTCCAAACCACGTAAAAGCGCTCCTCCACCAGCCAGGTAAATACCTTTAGTAACGATATCGGCATATAGTTCAGGGGGAGTTTGTTCCAGTACACTTAATATAGCCGATTCAACTTTCGAGATCGATTTATCAAGGCAATGGGCTATTTCCTGATACGAAACAGGAACTTCGATAGGTAGGGCAGTCATTAAGTTTGGTCCTCTAACAATATAATCGAGTGGAGGGTTTTCAAGATCAGCCAGTGCAGATCCTACTCCAATTTTAATTTCCTCTGCGGTACGGTCACCAACCTTAATATTATGCTGGTGGCGCATGTAAGCCTGAATATCAGCAGTAAATCCATCGCCTGCAATACGGATTGATTTGTTACAAACAATACCACCCAGAGCTATTACTGCAATTTCAGTTGTTCCTCCACCAATGTCAACAACCATGCAACCTTCCGGAGCTTCTACATCCAGCCCGATTCCTATTGCAGCTGCCATAGGTTCGTAAATCATGTATACATCCCTTCCTCCGGCATGTTCGGAGGAGTCGCGCACCGCACGCACCTCCACTTCAGTACTACCAGACGGGATACACACTACCATACGCAACGAAGGAGTGAACCAACGCGATTTGCTGTTAATCATTTTGATCATTCCGCGAATCATTTGCTCTGCCGCATTAAAGTCGGCAATTACTCCGTCGCGAAGCGGGCGAATGGTTTTGATATTTTCATGGGTTTTTCCATGCATTTGCCTGGCCTGTTCGCCAATGGCAATGAGCTTACCTGAAGCAGTATCAATAGCAACAATTGAAGGTTCATCTACAACTACCTTATCATTATGAATAATGATTGTGTTTGCTGTGCCAAGATCGATGGCAATTTCCTGGGTTAAAAAGGAGAACAATCCCATTTTCTATTTCCTGTTTAGAGTTTTTGAACCAATTATTAATGTTTAAAGTGCCTGATTCCGGTAACTACCATCGACATGTTATTCAGGTCGCAGTATTCAACCGATTTATTGTCATTTACTGATCCTCCGGGCTGAACAACAGTATTAACTCCCGCTTCGTGTGCAATTTGTACACAATCGGGGAATGGGAAAAATGCATCGCTTGCCATTACAGCCCCCTGCAGATCAAATCCAAAGCTTCCTGCTTTTTCAATGGCTTGTTTTAAGGCATCTACTCTTGATGTTTGGCCAACACCACTAGCAAATAGTTGTTTGTTTTTGGCCAAAACAATGGTATTCGATTTAGTATGTTTTACAATTTTATTGGCAAAAATCAAATCAGTCAGCTCATTTTTAGTTGGTACCAACTTGGTAACCGGTTTCATGTCAGCTTCGGTTTCCATGCTCAGGTCTTTGTCCTGATATGCTACCCCATTTAGCAACGATCGGAAACCTATTGAAGGTAATTCAACCGGTTTTTGAATTAAAATTATCCGGTTTTTCTTCGATTTAAGTATCTCCAAAGATTTTGCGCTATACGACGGGGCAATTATTACTTCGAAAAAAAGTTGATTTATTTCCTTTGCAGTTTCTTCATCAATTTCCCTGTTGGTAATCAAAACACCACCAAAGGCAGAAATAGGGTCACCAGCCAGCGAATCTTTCCATGCATCAACAAGTTTATCACGCGAAGCTATTCCACAAGCGTTGTTATGTTTTAGAATGGCAAAAGTGGAATCGGTAAATTCCGCCATCAAATTAATGGCTGCGTCAATATCGAGGAGATTGTTATACGATATTTCTTTTCCGTGAAGTTGTTCAAATAGTTTATCGAGATCGCCAAAGAACCATCCTTTTTGATGGGGATTTTCGCCGTAACGCAATTGCTCATGCTTTAATACGCTATGCTTAAACGCTGTAATTCCGGCACTTTCGTTAAAAAAATTAAAAATTGCAGTGTCGTAATGCGACGAAACATTAAAAGCGGACCCAGCAAACCACTTACGATCGGCCAGAGTAGTAGAACCATTTTTTTCGTTTAACAAATGCAAAAGTTTACCATACTCATTGCGGGAAGGAACAATCACCACATCGGCAAAATTCTTTGCAGCCGCCCGAATGAGGGAAATTCCACCTATATCAATTTTTTCTATTACTTCAGGTTCTTCAGCTCCCGAAGCTACTGTATCTTCAAAAGGGTAAAGATCAACAATAACAAGATCTATAGGAGGGATCTCATAACTGGCGGCTTCTTCCAGGTCTTTTGGGTTTTCACGACGGAATAAAATACCTCCGAATACTTTGGGGTGCAACGTTTTTACACGGCCGCCAAAAATTGAGGGGTAGGATGTTATATCTTCAACAGCAGTTACCTTAATACCTAACTGATCAATAAAATCTTTTGTTCCTCCGGTAGAATATAATTTAACACCGAGGCTATCCAACTTCTTTACAATTTCTTCCAGGTTATCTTTGTGATAAACCGAAATAAGTGCACTTCCAATCTTTTTCAAATTACTCATTTATAGGTGCTTCTTTTTTAGGGCAAAATTATTAAAATTGTGTTTAAAATTAGTTACTTTTAGCTACCAATTATAAAAACAAAGCTGTTTACATTAAAAATTTACAGATCTGTCAAAAATAGTAATAAAAGTTAATTGTAATTCAGATAAATAGTAAATTCATCAATTAAAGTTATCAACGTGGGATTGTTTATACGATTGCTTAAAGAAAGTTTTTTATTTGCCTATAGCTCGGTTGTTGCTAATAAACTTCGGACTTTTCTAACGTTGCTTGGGATAACAATTGGTATTTTTGCCATTATTTCGGTTTTTACCGTACTAAATTCGCTGGAGAAAAAAATCAGAGATAGTATCTCGACCCTGGGTGATGATATTGTTTATGTACAGAAGTGGCCATGGACTTTTGGTCCGGATTATCCCTGGTGGGAATACATGCAACGCCCTGTTCCTAAATTAACGGAATATAAAGAACTAAAACGAAGGCTAAAATTAGCCGAATCGGTTTGTTTCTCAGTTTCCACTGGCAAAACAGTGAAATATAAAAACAATAATGCTGAAAACATTGGAATTTGGATTAACACGCCCGAATTTCCTGATATTCGTTTGTTCGACCTGGAATCCGGACGCAATTTCACTTCAGAGGAATCGGATGCCGGAAGAAGTGTTTGTATCATTGGCTATGAAATTGCCCAAAAGCTTTTTGATTATGAATATCCCCTTGGTAAGCAGATTATCTTGATGGGACGAAAAATTACCGTGGTAGGGATTGCTAAAAAAGAAGGAAAAAACATGCTCGGTGGAGGGAGTCTTGATGAAATGGTTTTATTGCCCATGAACTTTGGTCGAACTTTCTTTGATATTCGAAGCGACCGTATGAACCCTTTTATTTGGGTGAAAGCAAAAGAAGGAGTTAAAGTATCTGAATTAAACGACGAACTCATTCAAACTATGCGAGCTATTCGACGCATACCACCGTTGGATAAAGATAACTTTTCTATTAACCAGGCAAGTTTATTGGCCAAAGGAATTGATCAAATTTTCTTTATGATTAACCTTACAGGTTGGATTATCGGAGGTTTCTCAATATTGGTAGGAGGCTTTGGTATTGCCAATATTATGTTTGTAAGTGTTAAGGAACGGACCCGAATTATTGGTATTCAAAAGGCATTAGGGGCAAAACGTTATACTATTTTAGTTGAATTTTTATACGAAGCCGTTATTCTGTCTTTAACCGGCGGAGTCCTCGGTTTATTGCTGGTATATATAGGGACGCTGATTGCCAAATGGTTTGCTGACTTTGAAGTGGCAATGACCTTTGGCAATATCTTACGCGGTTTATTAATTTCGGGGATAATTGGGGTGGTATCAGGTTTTTTACCGGCCTGGACTGCCGCACGAATGAACCCTGTAGATGCTATTAATACGCATTTTTAGTATTCGTTTATCTGAATTTTTCGTTTATCACATATCGAGCTGGTCTGAGAATGGTTCTTTCAGATCAGTATTGTGCTAGCTTGCCATAGATTTATTCCTCCATTATTACCTTTCCACAGTTGTCTTTTTATATCAACTTGTTTTCGTTTCGACATATCGGACTCAAATACTGTACTCCGCGAATCGTGAGCTAATTTTAAGTTTATACTTTCCAGTAAGTTGGGTGAATTTTCAAAAAACATGGTAGGGTAAAAAATAGACCGGGAGTCTTACTTTTGAAGTGTACTCATACCGGCTTAACAAAGTCTGTATCGAATTAAGTAAAACAAAAATATTGATTTAATTTAAAGAATATGAAACCGATAGTAATCTTAAACCGAATTTCGCTTTTGCTGGTAATGGCGATGTTTTATTTTACCGCACATGCAATGGCATTCCCTTTTACGTTAAACAATACGGCAACAACGTACGAAGACACTACCAAGTTTGTGGTTGTTAAAGGAAAAGTAACCGATATTGTTACGAAGAAGCCTGTCCCTTACACCAACATTTATGTTTCGGGCAGTAACATTGGTACTATTACTAACAGCGACGGCGATTTTATCCTTAAAGTCCCGAAAGAAAAAACCAATACTCCAATCCATATTTCCTATATGGGTTATAAATCGCAAGATCTTTCTATAGAACAAATTCAGGCTAAGAATAATCTGATAGAGCTTACAACTGAGGTAATAACGCTGAAAGAACTTATTATCCGCTCGAACGACCCTCAAAATCTCATTCGCTCTGCGATACACAATATTCCAGCTAATTACGGGAATGCACCTTATTTATGCACAGCTTTTTACAGGGAGTCGGTTATGCAAAACAAACAATATGTAGGTTTGGCAGAGGCCGTCTTAAACATTTATAAGGCCCGGTATAGTAATGAATTCGAAGCCGATCGGGTAAAAGTATTCAAAGGGCGTAAAAGCCAGGACGTGAAAAAGATGGACACTATTATGTTCAAGCTTCAGGGAGGGCATCAGGCAGTGGTCATGCTCGATTTAGCTAAAAATCCCGAAACATTTATGTTAGAAGAGTATTTTAACAACTACGAATTTAAACCGGTAAGCATTACCTATATTGAAGGCCGTGAGACATATCTGATTGAGTTTACCCAGCGCGAAGGGTTGCAGGAACCTTATTATGAAGGAAAGTTATATTTGGATGTTAATACCCTGGCTATTCGACGTGCTGAATTTGCGATCAGCCCTTATGGATTGCAGTTTGCCGACAAATACCTGGTAAAAAAGAAACCGGCAGGCACCGATGTTAAAACTGTTGGGGCGAATTATATGGTAAGCTATCGTGAACTCGATGGTAAATGGATATTAAACCATGCACGCTACGAAGTTAAGTTTAGGGTAATTAAACGCGGAAAATTCTTTAATAAAATATACACATCTGCTGCCGATATGGCTGTTACCGACATTGATACTAAAAATGTAGAGAAGTTTAAATATAGCGAAATGTTGAAACCTACCTCTGTATTTGTGGATCATGTAGATGAATATTACGATGAAGCATTCTGGGGCAATTACAATATTATTAAGCCAGAGGAATCAATAGAAGATGCCGTAGAACGGATCAGTAAAAAGATGAAAAAATATTCGAGTTTGTAATATGCATAGTTAGTAAAATTTGGGTTATTGAATGAAGGCCAATTTAAAGACCTTGCTCCGGAAAAAGCAAGGTCTTTTTTTATTGACGATTCATTTATCTCCTTATTTGCTTATCTTAACACCTTCCAATCTAACTTCTTTTCCAATTGAGACGGCTTCCTGATTAAAATTACCCCCCTGAATAGTTACATTCTGTGTTTTTTCTCCGGAAATGTCAATTAAAGTGGCGTTTGCACCTTGATTGAGTTTCAGTTCGCGAATATCCATTTCTTTAACATTTTTTATCTGAATTGCTGGAAGGGTAGTAGTAAGCAGCGTGATATTTTTCATTGCAATTTGAGTTGCATCGCTGCAATAAGCACCTGTGCGCGATTCGATAGTGACATTTTTCAAATTGATGTTGTTAAGGTTCATTTCGGGTAGTCCCTGAAGCAATATGGCTCGTTGGGCTCCTTTGCAAACAATGTCTTTTAAAAAGATGTTTCTGAATTGCGGCGTGGTTTCATCAACGGGAGGAACTACTGAGCTGCGTTCTTTTACAAAATAATATAAATCGAAAAGGATAGCATCCTGTTGAATATTAATCATATTGATATCCGAGATATAGATATTTTCAACCAGTCCACCCCGGCCTCTGGTACTTTTAAAACGAAGGCCGTTATCAGTACCCATAAATGTACAATGCGAGACCTTTATATTTCGTGCTCCACCCGACATTTCGCTACCTATTACAAACCCGCCATGCCCGCTGTAAACGATGCAATTCGAAATGATTACATTTTCGGTTGGAACACCACGTTTGCGTCCCTCTTTATCCCGGCCCGACTTGATGCAGATGCCATCGTCACCGGCATCGAACAGGCAATTTGTGACTAAAGCATTTTTACACGATTCCAGGTCTAATGCATCGCCATTCACTACCCAATCTTCGTTATAAACCTTTACGTTGTTAAAGATGATCTGATCGCACAACACCGGGTGCAACCCCCACGATGGGGTATTCTGAATGGTTATGCCTTCTATCAATATCTTTTTACAGCTGATTAAATTAAGCATTACAGGGCGAAGAAAGGTTTTTGTTCTTTTGGCAATTTGCAAATCCATTTCTCCGCGGGGAGTATTGTGGATACTTCCCTGCAAGGCGCTGGAGTCAGGGTGCCACGTTTTTCCGTCGGAAGTAATGGTTCCTCCCGAAGCAATAATTGCTTTCCATTCAGCATCGGTCATTTGAAACTTCTTAACCGGCCGCCATACTTCGCCCGACCCATCGAAAATGCCTTCGCCAATTATGGCAATATTTTCGGCTTTATCTGCAAATATGGGAGCCATTGCTCTCCAGGATTCTAACCCTTCGTACCATGTTTTGACCAAAGGATATTCATCACGGTTTTTCGAAAAAATAACCAGCGCGCCTTTTTTAGTATCAATGCAAATATTGTTTTTTAATACAATAGGACCGGTAAGCCAAACTCCCTCCGGGATAACAACTGTTCCACCACCCTTTTTACTTACAGCATCAATGGCAGCCGCTATTGCTTTGGTGTTTGAAGTAATACCGTCTCCTTTTGCTCCAAAATCCTTAATATTTACTTGAATTAAAGGAAAAACCGGCAGCTCTACCTCTTTCATCTGAAAAGGAAGATCTTTGTATAAGTGAGAATAATCCTTCGCAACAGACGTTTGTCCATAAATTGAAGATGGGGTAATAAAGACTGTTGCGAAAAGAATTACAAGAGGTGCAAATATTTTTATAATAGCTTTCATACTTTTTAAGTTTTTGTTTATTCGAAATGGAAATCAGATAGAATTAATGTTAGCGGCAATTTCACTATGCTTATGCAACATATCAGAAGGACTCTTCATAATTCCTTTTTTTCAAGAATTGCAGCACGATTCGATTATCAACTAAAGTATAGTAACTTACAAAAACTTATAATTTTCTGAACCATTATTCGCTACAACCAGATCAATTGCCCCTAAATGTTGTTTAAATGATCAAGAAAAAAAGAAATCCCAAAGAAACTAAACCTAAAGCAACGTTGATATATTTTCCGATCACCGTTATTTCTTTACCTGATCCATCTCAATACAGGCCATAATAAATGGTCCAACTCCTTTTGGATCGTTATCACGAATTGGTTCGCCAATATAATACTCATAGCTGCCATCGCGATAAGGATTACCTCCTAAGCCTGCTACAGAGCAGCATTGGGTTAAAGAAATCGTTGAATCGGGATTCTCTTTGATAAAATTCTTCAAAATACCGTTGTACCCTTTGGTAGCTTGAGTCAAAAAGGTTTTTGGGATATATCCTTTTCGAACCGCTTTTAACATGGAATATACAAACATACACGAAGCGGTCGATTCAAGATAGTTCCCCTTACGATTGCCCTGATCGAGCACCTGATACCACACTCCGCTGGTTGAATCCTGCACTGTAACTACAGCAGTCATTGTTTTTTGCAGGATATCAATGTTCTCGCTGCGTTTCGGATGGTTTTCAGGAATAAAATCCAATACATCTACCAGTGCCATGCAATACCAACCCATTGCCCTTCCCCAAAAGTGGGGTGATTGGCCGGTTTGGGGATTAGCCCATTTCTGTTGCTTGCTTTCGTCCCAACCATGATAGTTTAAGCCAGTTTTTGCATCGAGTGTATATTTTTGGACGGTGATAAACTGATTCACTACATCGTCCAGTAGTTCCGGTTCGTTAAACTTAATAGCGTATTCTGCCAGAAACGGGCTGCCCATGTACAAGCCATCCAGCCACATTTGGTTAGGGTAGCGAAGTTTGTGCCAAAAGCCGCCTCCGCTGGTGCGGGGATGGGTCCGCATTTGGTCGCGCAGGGTTTCAATTGCTATTTTGTACTTCGGATCGTTTGTTTTCGAATATAGCATAAACAATATTTTGCCAGAATTTATCTGGTCAATATTGTATTCTTCTTTCTTATAGTTGAGAATGGTTCCATCGTTTAAAATAAGGGTGTCGGCATATCCTTTTTCATAATCAAAATAGGATTGTTTCCCGGTTATTTGATAGAGCTGTTCAAACGATTTACAAACCAATCCTTGGGTATACTCCCATTTTGGCCTCTTTACATAATCCGTCATCCAGGCCGATGGGGCACGTTTCATGACTGATTCGGCCATTTTTTCGGCCATATCTAACGGAGAAGGTTTTGGATTAGTTTGACATTGGAGCAAGCTGAAACATCCAGCTATTAAAATAATAAACGCTGTTCCTTTGAGCATAAAAATATTGTTTTAAGGGAATAAGAAGTTTCTACTGAACTGAGATAAACTTAAGAAATTAATGATAAGAACCTCTAATAACATTCTGTAAAATTAACCTGCCAGGTTGAAAAGCCTGGCAGGATCAAGGGTTATAGAAAATTAGGGTTTAATAAATTAGTAACCCTCGTTTTGATTGAATTCAGCTTTATTAGTAACGGCATCTAACTGAGCCTGCGGAATAGGCCGCAATAAATGAAAGCTTTGAATGTTTTTACCACCCTGCGCATTGTAGGCTTTTACATGATCAACCAGCGTTTTTGTGCGCTTCAGGTCGAACCAGCGTTGTTGCTCCCCACAAAGTTCAATAGCACGTTCTTCTAAAACGGTTTCGAGTGTTGCAGTACCTGTTAGTGAATTGTCAGTTCCGGTAATAGCACGTTTGGAACGAAGTTCATTAATGGTAGACATAGCATCGCCACCTGTATTAAGCTGACATTCCGCTTTAATCAGATACATCTCGGCCAAACGCATTACAATCGCATCGCGGCTCGAAATATCATGCGTTGGATACGTTGGATCGTAAACATTATCCAAAAATTTCTTTACGCCAGGATATGATTTTTGACCAGCGGTATTCCCCGATTTGTACCTGTCATCACTATAAACACTTGATTTTGGAATGGCATTTTGCTTTATGTCGGTTGGTAGTGCAGTTGCAGGGTCGCCAGATGTATATACCGGAATTTCGCCATTGTACATAAACTGAATACGATAACGGCCTTTTGCCCAAGCCTGTTTTGCAATTCCTTCAGGAGAATTTCCATCCAAAGGACAATAATAAATGGCAGTATCTTTTATATTAGGATACTTTTTAGAGCTTCCTTCCAAACCCGGAGCAATGGTATAGGCTTCGAGCAATGTGGCATTCGTTCTCTGGTCGGTTGCACGATATTTGTCCAGCAGTTTCCATAAATACTGTGAAGGCAAATACCTTGTGAAGCCTCTGCCATATGGTGAATAAGTTGCTGCAACATTAATGCTTGCTTTGGTTTTTGTGTTTTCAACCGTTGCGGTGGTTGGACCAGTCACCCTTCTGAAGATTTCTTTTCCGTCACCACCCAAATCGGATTCCCCATTGTTCCACATACCTACAAACATCAGCAACATAGCGTTTCCGCCACGGCCATAACCTGTGCGTGTAATCAGGCCATTATATTGGCGAGGATTATTGTTATCGTCCTTTTTGTAACGTAAAGGAACAACATTCGATGTTGTTGTCAGGTCGTAAGAATAGGTGATACCCCAAATAGCTTCCTTATTTTTCGATACATCTTCATTGGCCATAGACCATGTATCGGCGTAATTTGGGTAAAAAGAAGCAACACCACTTCCTATTACTTCATCAGCTTCAACTTGTGCCAAAGCGTAGAGATCTTTTCCAGCATAATTGGTATTTGTAGTGATGCTGTTTTTTCCTAACCAGGATGCAGCATACAGTAAAGTGCGGGCTTTTAAAGCACGGGCAGCCCAATAATTGGCACGTCCATCTTTCTTTACTTTATAGTCAGCAGCTTCAAATTCTGCAATAGAGTTATCCAAATCGGTGAGAATATTACTGTAAATAACTTCTTCGGGCACTCTGACCGGATTAGTTACAATGGTAGTTGGCGGTTCACTGTTGTAGGGTATTGGTCCCCATATATTTACCATGTGCAAATAATAGAAAGCACGTAAAAAATGTGCTTCGCCCAAAAACCGACTTTTAGTTTTGTCATCAATAATTGTATTCTCGGGAATGTATTTTAATGCAGTATTGCAAACATCGACCGCACTGTAGAACATTTCCCAGTATTGATCCAGACAGGGGTTATCAGCAGTATTGTTATCCAGACTTATGGCTGAAATACTATACGAATTAAGGGACTTTTGCTTATTGTCGAACCCATAATAAAACAGGTCGGATCCCATTTCAGACAAACCTAAACCAGCCTCCTTGCCATACCATGTGCGGGAAAAGTTGTAACAAGCTCCTATTAATCCATCAAGACCGGATTTAGTAGAGTAAGTAAGATCGGCAGTTGCACCAGCTTTGTTTTCCTCTTCCAGAAACTCCTCACAAGCCGTAGTCATTAACATCAAAACCGAAGCTGCTAATATGAAATATGATTTAATTTTCATCTCTGTATTATTTAAAATTAAAATTGAAGATTTAATCCAAATACCATTTGTTTGGCTAATGGGAAAGAAATAGCACCACCTCTTTCAGGGTCATAATTATTTATTCCTGATAAGGTAAAGTAATTCTTTAACGAACCATATAACTTCAGGTTACTTAAGCCCACTTTACCAATGAAGCTCTTTGGTAAATTATAAGAGAGAGTAATGTCCTTTATTTTAATATAATCAGCTTTCTCGTATAGTAGGGAGGAGCCATAATTGCTATGAGGAGCACTTACAGCGCCTGGGCTCGGAAATTTTGCTTCAAGGTTTGAAGGAGTCCAATAATCCAGGTCGGCCCAGTTTGAAGTTTCGTATGTAAGTTGACCGTTGTAATCGTACTGGATGTAACCTCCCCAACGGGCATATACCTGAATAGAAAGTGAAAGATCCTTATAATTAAAGGTATTGTTCATCCCAATAATGTGCTTGGGAGAACGTTCGTAAATAATTTTATCTTCGTTTCCTAATCTGCCATCGTCATTACGGTCGATTATTTTTATTGTACCAGGATCTCCATAACCAGCAATAAAACTAGTTAATTCCCCCGAATGACGAGCTTCCCAATCGGCCTTATAAGCGGCAAATTCATCTACATTCCAGTTACCATCGGCTTCAAAATTATAATAAGTTCTTACAGGTTCACCAACGATAAGCGCATCGTTTCCATTTATGTATTTTTCAATACCTTCTGATAACTTTGAAACTTTGTCTCTAAAACTTGTATAAGACCAGTTGATATCCCATGAAAAATCGTTCGATTTAAGAACAAGCGTATTCAGAGCGACTTCAATTCCATGCCCTTCTGTTTCGCCAACGTTGTCAATAATAGTTGGATATACCGATGATGGTGGAGCAGTTCTGAAATACAACAAATCAGTAGTATTACTCATAAAAAAATCTACACTACCCGATACTCTATTGTTCAAAATACCAAGGTCTACACCAAAATTATAGGCAGTTGTTGTTTCCCATTTCAAGTTGGGGTTTGCCATACTGTTTGCTACTTTCCCAACTACGTCGCCACCTGTAAAATAATAATAAATATTTTGAGTACTTAAAGCTGCCAGGGTGCTATAAGGATCAACTGCAGCATTTCCTGAAACTCCCCATGAGGCGCGAAGTTTGAGGTTAGATAACCAGCCTTTGGTGCCATTGAGAAACGACTCTTCGCTTACCCGCCATGCAGCAGCAACAGAAGGGAAATATCCCCATTTATGACCCTCAGCAAGAGTTGACGAACCATCGGTGCGTAGCGAAGCTGTCAATAAATACTTTTCGTTAAACTTATAATTAAGACGTCCAAAGAATGATAACATAGACGACTGAGTATAGCTACTAGATACAACCGGACTGGCTATTTTTTTCACATCATAAAAAGCATTCTGATAATAATGTTCTTTCCCGGCATCGCCAGAAATTGAAGACTGTTCGTAAATGCTCTGGGTCATACTTTGGCCTACCAGTGCTGTTATAGCGTGCTTTCCAATTTCTACATTATAATTCAACGTGTTATCCCACGTGTATTTATTTCTATACCTTGATTCATTAGAAATAAGACTTGTTGATGGTGCCTGGAAACGGCCCACACTTTCGAAATCCTGGTAATCGCCCAAACGGTCGTTTGTGCGGTCGAGCGCAAACATTGATCTAAACATCAGATTTTTCAGAGGAGTAATTTCTAAATAAGAATTACCAAAAAATCTTGAAGATAGAGTATTGTCTTGATAAGCGCCTTCAATCTCATCGAGCAAAGGGTTACTATGTGCAGCGTAACGGGGGTTTGGAGTTTTGTAAATGGTACCATCGCTCTGATAAGGATGAGTAATGGTAGTCATGTTCAACGAGCGCCCGAATAGGCCACCGGTTCTTGCATCATGGTCCTTATAGGTATAGAGGATGCTTCCTCCAGCTTTAACAGCTTTATTAATTTTATGATCTATGTTAATTCTTCCGTTATATCGGCTT
Source organism: Bacteroidota bacterium (assembly GCA_020048915.1). Lineage (GTDB taxonomy): Bacteria > Bacteroidota > Bacteroidia > Bacteroidales > JAAUTT01 > JAAUTT01. The sequence continues at coordinate 44,247 of JAIFLU010000047.1, forward strand.
AATTCATCCCGTTTCATAAGCCCTTCCTCCTTCATATATCCTAACGACAGATTGTAGGTAGTTTTTTCATTACCTCCTGAAACTGACATTTCATAGTTCTGGGTCAATCCGTTTTGAAGGAGCAGATCGGCCCAATCGGTATAAGAACCATCCTCATAAATGGAATATTCAGAAGTTCCATCGGCAAGAGTTAAGGTTAAAATGTCTACCGGAGTTAAAGCACTTCCGCCCCAGTTGCCCGATGCTTTGTCGGCTGCGTAATTAGCCTTGTCAATTAATCGTTGAACTTCAACTTCGCCATAAGCCACTTTAGGAATATTGGTTGGAGTGTTCGACGACATAAAAGCATTGAAATTCACATTCGATTTACCTGCTTTGCCACGTTTTGTGGTAATAATAATTACGCCATTTGCACCTTTGGTCCCATATATCGCAGTTGAAGAAGCATCTTTAAGAACATCCATCGATTCGATATCGGATGGGTTAAGGTCAAGCGTAGAACCGTATTCAACGCCATCCACCAATATTAACGGATCGTTGTTGGCTAACAAAGAACGGTTACCACGCAAATTAATGCTCAATCTGGACCCAGCTTGTCCGTCGGCCTGACTAATATCCAAACCTGGCATACGTGCCTGCAATGATTGCATTGCATTGCTGGAGGCAGTTTTAGCAATATCCTCCGACTTAATAGATCCAACAGCACCAGTTAAATCACGTTTTTTCACCGTACCATAACCAACCACCACTACCTCTTCAAGGTTTTGAATATCAGGAATCAGGCTAATATTTATAACCGATTGGCTATTTACCTCAATTTTCTGAGGAGTGTAGCCAATGTAAGAAACCAGAAGTACTGAATTTGGAGACGGCACATCGATTGAAAATTTTCCGTCTATATCCGAAACAACTCCTATAGTTGTTCCTTCTACCAGAATATTGGCTCCCGGTATTGCCTCCCCGTTTACATCATCACGTATAGACCCTGTCACTTTAAATTGTTGGGCGTTTTCCATAGCATTCAACAAACTACTTTCAAAAGAGTTAGTTTTCACGAGGATAATTCTGTTTCCTAACACTTTAAAAGCAAGATCTTTATTTTCCAGAAGCTGCGGCAGTATTTCAGAAATCTTCATTCCATCTACATTTACCGAAACCAATTGACTGGCATCAATTTGGTTGTTGTTGTAGAAAAATTCGAACTCCGATTGTTTTTCGATGGCTGCAAACACATCTTCAATTTTGGCATTTTGCATATTTAAACTTATGCGAGCATTTTGGGCATACGAATCGGTAGCCAAAAGTTGCCAAACAGTTAGAAATGTAAGAATTACGGTTAGTTTCATAACGAGTAGTAGTTTTCGAATTGATTTGAGTGGTACAATACCCTCTAACATGAAATTATTTTTCATATTTTTACATAGAATTTAGTTAGTACTATAGCTGTTAATGTTTTTAAACTGACTGAATTAATGCCGGAAAGTGCTGAGAACATTTTCCGGTTTTTTCATTCTTGGTAGTGCCTTTTAAGTTGAGTTCATTTTATTTAGTAGTTTTTAGTTTAGTATTGCTTCGTTATTCTATAAATACCTTGTTCTGTTTGATTTTATATTTAAAAGGGGAGTTTGTTTGCATAATTTTTAAGATCTGATCGAGTGATTCGTAATTGTAAAAACTTCCACTATATTTGATATACCGCATTTTTTCCTTCGAGAATATAAATTCCATATTAAAATTACGGCTTAAGCGTTTCGAAATTTCTTCAAAACTCATCTTCCGGAATTTAAATTGCCCATTTAACCAACTGGTATAAAGGCTTGTTTCAACTTTTGAAATGGTAAAGGTTTTATTCGCTTTGGAATAAACAGCCAATTCGCTTGGTACTACCTGGGTGACATTTGTTTTTCCAGGCTGGGTAAGTGCAACGGAACCTGTTTCAAGAGCCAGTTTTACTTCGTTGTCGTCGCTGTAGCTGCTAACATTAAAGGAAGTTCCTAAAACTTTCACATTCACATGCGAAGTTTTCACTATAAACGGTTTAGATGGATTATGGCTCACCTGAAAATAGCCTTCGCCTTCGAGTCGCACTTCACGAACATCGCCGGAGAATGTACCCGGATAAACCAGTTTCGATTTGGAGTTTAACCATATTTTGGTACCATCGGCCAACGTAAGCTGTGCCTGCTGACCACTGGGAACTTCCAATTGATTATAGGTAATTTCCGGTTTTGGCTTATGCCATACTAAAAAGGAGATTAGTGCTGTAAAACCAATGGTAATAATTATAGATGCTGCATATTTCCAAAAAGCCGGGACAATTAATTTTGATTCGGTTTCAATATTGGAATTAGGAGGTGAGATTTTATTTTTGAAGTCATTGAATTTTAATTGAAGTTCTGCTTCATCAATAGTTTTCGTTTGCATATCAGAAACTTCCCAGGAGTTCTTCAGTTCGGAAAAATATTGTTTGTTTTGCTCCGATTCTTCTACCCATGCAAATAACGATTCAAATTCCTGCTCGGTGCAGTTTCCCGATAAATACTTTACAATAATTTCCGCGTTCATGCTAAACATTAAGGTGATTCTACTTTTTTTAATAAACAGAATACCCCCAGGCTTACCCTACGGAAAAGAAAAGAAATTTTAAATAAAAATGAAAATCAGAAATAACACCAGTAAATAATACCCTTTTAACGCTTCCCGAAGAAATTCAAGGGCGATGCTCATTTTTTTCTCGACCGTTTTAATTGAAATACCTAGTTTATCAGCTATTTCGGCATATTTAAAACCTTCGAAGCGACTCATTTTAAAAATCTCGGACGCTTGTCCCGGTAAGGAATCAATAGCTTTTTGGATAGAACCTTCCAATTCCGTAAAAATTAATTTATTGGCATTAAACCTCTCCAGAGCATAATAGTTGAGTTGTATTTCCTTCCAGCTCCTCTCTTGGGAGAAAAGGTAATTTGTCCGCGCTTTGAGGTGATTGAGAAAATTAAGGCATTGATTTTTGGTAAGGGTGATTAAAAAATTGGTCAGGTTCGTATTTGGAGCAAGCGTTTCCCGTTTTTCCCAAAGGGTAAGAAAAACACTTTGCACAATATCGTTGGCATCGTCCCGGTCTTTCACATAAGCTTGGGCAAAGCGCTCCAACCCATTAAAGTAGGCTTTATATACTTTTTCAAAGGCATCGATGTTGCCCATTTTTAAATCGGTTATAATATGATAATCCGGTTCCAATGGTAAAGCCAATAAATTGAGATAGTTGTTTTGGAAATTATTATAATAATGGGATAAATTTATACAAAGAATTTAAAACCAGCAGGCAGAATTCAAATTAACTTAATTTTGATAAAAAGATAAGTAACTTCTTTGTGATTTTTAGATTTAGAATCAATGCTGTTGATTAAAGCATATTGATTTGACTCCAGAGGGGCCGAGACTTAAGTTAACTATAGGTTATGCCCTTGATGCAAGCCTAGATAATAAGCAAATACTGTTTTTAAGAATATCCTAAATTTCGTCCAGATTTAAACTTACCGAAAAATGATTGGAAGCGCCTGCTAAATGGTAAGTGGCCCGACCATAGTCGATCACAAACTTCGAGATTTTTATGCCAAAGCCATACGAAAAACCAATCATTCCGGTTTTAGTCGAAACTGTCATTTCTTTTCGCCTTTGGTAGTTATATCCTGCGCGGATAAAAAAGTTCTTAATGGGATTGAATTCCACCCCCACTATAATATGCCGCATAAACTGGTCGCTTACTTTGTCAATCTTACTTTTCTTTTCGCTTTGCGAAATGGCATTGTCGCTATTATTATCAGTCTTTACAGTATAAGTAAGGTCAGGTTTTTGAAGTTGATGGGCAGTAATCGAAAAACTTAACGGGGCATACCGGAGGCGTTGGGTAATACCGGCTACTATTTCGAAGGGTACCGGTTCATAGTTTCCACTGGAATAGGGGACTATTTGAGAGCCTACATTTCGCAAAACCAATCCGGCCGAAAAAAGCCGCTGCGGATTATAATACGATATGCCGGCATCGAAGACCAACCCCATGGACGTATACTTTTCGTAAGTCGAGAGGATAGGTTTTACATTCACACCCACCTGCCAGAAGCTGTCTAATTTCAACGAATAGATAAGGTTAAATGCATAATCGGAAGCATGAAAAGTTCCGGTTTTTACCCCGGAGGCATTCGCTTCGGTAAAACTCCCATAATTCATGTAATGAATACCGAAAGCAAGGTTTTGGTTTTCTTTATATTTTTTAGCGATCGAAAAATAGCCATAGTTAACATCGGTAAAGTAGTTTACATAATTCAGCACCATATGATGGTGCATTCCACCGTTCAACAAGGCGGGGTTATGAAATGGCATGGACAAATCGCTATCGGGCAACGATACATTTTTCCCGCCCAACGATGCAATGCGGGGAGAGTTTGTGAGGTTCAGGAACGAATACGTTTGCCTGCCACCAATCTGCGCATTGGCCAATGGGAGCAATAACAATAAAAGAAGACAAACGAGGCTGGTACGAACCATAAATATATTTCGATAAGAAACGGTAATAGAACAGGTTTATTTTATCCGCTTCTATTCCGTTAATAGTTTTATGAATTTTTCTTCGGCACTTCGAACCCACAAAGGGAATTCGTCGCTTTTCCGGTATTGGGGAATAAAATCGAGCAGCAGATCAAGATTAAAGGCAAAATCGTAAATCCCGGCACCGGCGCGGTTTGCATCGAAAGCATTACATTCCTGTTCAAAATGGTTTCCGGTGGGAACCATCATTATAGGTTTTTGCAGGTAAAAGGCTTCGCATACCGATTCGAATCCGGCAGTGCTGGAGAATGCCGTACAATCTTTCATATACTCTAAAAATTTCACATCGCTAATCCGGTGAAAAAACAAATTTGGACACGCTTCGAGTTCTTCGGGAGCATCTTTCTTATCCCAAAAAAAATGGGTTATTTGCTCGGGATGACGTTCGTGCCATTTAATAATTTCGTCGCCATATCCGGCATTGAGCATGTACCCTAGGATATAGTTTTTATTGGAGGGAACCAATTCCAGAACTTCCTTACGAAGCAGCGGAGGGACAACGTAAATTTTACGGGATGGCCTGTCGGGCATGTACTTAAAAGAAAGCGCTAGGAATTTTTTCGCCCGGAATGAAGTCATCAGGGTATTGAAATTCAACAGAAACCGATCGATCCGTTTCCCTTTAGGAAAAATAAATTCGGGGTGAAGCAATAAAAACTGATGGCCAATGCAAAAATAGGGAACCTTGGGATTATGAAACAGGTAGGTAAAGCCCGCCAGCAATTCGTAATAGTTTATAACAATATCGGCTCTTGTTTCTATAATACGGTTAGCAATGAACCGCATACTTTTCAGAAAGGTTCTGAACTTTTGCAGATTATAAAGAATGGACTGAAATAACAGGATTTTCTTATTGTCAGAACCTACCAGGAAATTTGGACTTTCGTAAGTTTTGACATCACATTTTATTTTCTGATAAAAGAAGGAAGGAATTTCGCGTCGTGCGCTTTTTCCAACCAATACCTCCACAACCTCGTGGCCATTTCGTGTGAGCATATCTTGTAACGAGATGGCTTGAGTCATGTGGCCGCGGCCTTCTCCCTGAACGATGAACAAAAAACGCATATTCAAAAAACGTTAATTACAATTTTATTTTGAGCATTTAATTGAATGTGAATAAATTTCAATAAAGAAAAAAAAGCTTTTAAACATAGAAACCCTAATAAAATTGGGATTTACAAAATAGTACGTTGTTATCCTTTCTTTTGAAGTTCGTCGATAGTGCGTTGCAGTTCGACCTCTTTTCGGGCCGACTGTTCTTGCGTTGCACGAAGTTCTTCCATATTTTGGCGCATTTCTTCTTCGCGGGTTGCCAGTTCTTCGGTTTGAATTTTCGACTGTTCCAGTAACCGGGCAGTTTGCATGTTAAAACGTACAGTAGAAAGGGTCGAAGCAATTGTCTCTGCAATTTTTTCCACAAATTGAACCTGATACGATTGAATTACTTCAAAAGAGGCTATTTCGAACACCCCAAAAAGTTCATCATTCATAATCATTGGCACCAGAAGCAGGCATCGGGGGTTCGCATCTCCCAGTCCCGAATTAATTCGGATATAATTATCGGGTATATCGGTTAAAAAAATGGTTTCACGTTCTTTGGCACATCTGCCAACTAATCCTTCTTCCATACCAAGGCGGTTGGTAATAAATTTCTGGCGGTTAAAGGCATAACAGGCAACCAAGTCAAGGCAAGGTTCTCCATATTCATCTTCGCCAACTACAAATAATCCTCCCTGATTGGCCCCAAGGTAATCAACCAGATTGCTAATGATATTGTAGGCCAGAACATCTAACTTGTCGTTATCTTTTCGTAAAATATCGCTGAATTTAGCTACCCCTGTTGTTGCCCAGTTACGCTGCTCATCTTCGAGTTTACGTTTCTTTTCTTCTTCAGCGGCCGCTTTGAGGTCGTCGCGCATGCGAAGCAGCGAATTACCCAGTACATCCTGTTTACTGGATGGCTTAAATGCACTGTTATAATTTCCACGGCCAATTTCAAGGGCAAAATTCGAAATCTTTTTCAATCCCGAAACAAGCGTATTTAGGGCTATTGACATTTCTCCAATTTCATCGCTCCGCTCTTCCATTTGAGTATCGGGAAGTACTCCTTTACTCATGGAAAGTAACATGCTTTTCATAGAATTAATAGGTGCCACAAGCGACCTAACTGTTGCAAGTGCCAATATAAGCGAAACGAATACCAAAAATATACTGGTAAATAAAATGAAATTTTTAAGATTTGTGAGCAGTAATTCCATTTCGATCCTGGCCGAGTCTACTTTTAAGTTTTGGACTTTGATTAATCCTTCCAAACAGGTTAACACGTTTTTGGTTCTGGAGATTATTTCCCCATTATCAGAAACCAATGGGATTAGCTCAAACATAATATTTGGATTATTATATTTTTCCATTCCATTTAAGTTATCAATAACCTTTCGGTGTAGTGAGAAAAGTGTATCACGGATGCTGGAGCAAATTCCGGTGTAGGTTTCCTGGTCAGCCTCATCCCAATTATCTGCACGGATGGATAAAGACTTGAGTAATTCGGGGACGATTTCGCTATGCATTTTTAAGAGCTTTATCTTGTCAGGAGTGTCCGCTACTTTATCCACAAATACCCAGCTTTTTACTAAAGCCTGTGAATTATTCACCAAATCGTGCAATTTGACTAATAATGCTTCCGATGGTTGATATTCCACACTTATTTTTTCGTTCAGTATCCTGCTTTTGTTCAGCACCCGTGTTATTAAAACAGCATTAATTACTAACGCAGCAGTGAGAATGCCAAAGCCTAATCCTATTTTGGCCGAAATTCGAAATGAAAATTTTCCCTTCATGGTTCCATGAATATTGTATTATTCAAATTTAATGCATTCTGTGAATATTTTACAAGAATGCTGAAAAATTGTAGCAGACACCTTCTCATATATCTTCCAGAGGAAGAAAATCGGATTGAAGGTTGAATTAATAAAAGACCGATTTTTTTAAGTTAATTACAACCTCCTCCAATCGAAGGGAATTACTTTAATTTTGCTAAACGTTCGCCAGCACGTTTTAGCGTATCATCATCTTTCGCAAAGCAAAATCGAAGTGTTTTATAATCGGTTTTTCTATGGTAAAATACAGAAACAGGAATACTTGCAACACCAATTTCCTTTGTAAGCTTAACGGCTAAATCGTAATCATTTTCCTTGGTAATATTAGAATATGAGAGGTTTTGAAAATAACTTCCTTTCGAGGGAACGTAAGAGAAATTAGAACCCTTTATACATTTGAGAAACACATCTCGTTTTTGCTCATAAAAAGCAGAAACGGAGAGATAGTTATCCGGTGTTTTAAGAAAATCAGCAATGGCAAATTGTACAGGTGTAATTGTGCAGAATGTCAGAAATTGATGAATTTTCCGGAATTCGACTGTCAAATCAGCAGGGGCTAAGCAATATCCTACCTTCCATCCTGTTACATGAAAAGTTTTTCCAAAAGAGCCGCAAACAAAACTTCGTTCCTGCAAAATGGTGTGAGAAATTAAAGAATGGTGCTTTTCTCCATCAAAAACGATATGTTCGTAAACTTCATCGCCCAAAAGGAATATATGCGTGTCTTTCACAATATTTGCCAGTTCGTTGAGGTCATTTGGCCCCAAAATACTTCCAGCCGGGTTATGTGGGGTATTTATAATAATAAGTTTTGTGCGGGGAGAAATTTTCCCTTTTACATCTTCCCAATCAATGGTATAATGAGGGGGAGTTAATGATACATAAATAGGAATTCCTCCATTTAATTCAATTGCCGGAGCATAACTATCGTAAGCCGGTTCGAATACAATAACTTCGTCATCGGGTCTCACTATGGCAGAAATAGCCGCAAACAGTGCTTCAGTTGCCCCGGAAGTAATAGTTATTTCCAATTCGGGGTGATATTGAACACCATACAATTCAAATGTTTTTTGCGCAATAGCTTCGCGAAGCGAATGTACGCCAATCATTGGAGCATATTGGTTAAACCCTTTCCTCATATAGTATTCAACCAGAGAGATTAGGGCAGGAGATGCCTCGAAATTCGGAAATCCCTGCGATAGATTAATAGCATTGTAGTCTGCTGCCAATTTCGACATTACCGAAAAAATAGTAGTCCCATTATTCGGGAGTTTTGAATATAGCACCGGTCGAACATTGGCTTTCATAAATCGGCTCTCTTGGTTGGTATTTGAATTATTATACAATTTACTATAAAATAGATTGAAATGGAAGGGTTATTCCATCTTATTATTCTTTATTTTTAAAACATTGTTCGATATGTTTGGGAACAAAACTTTTCAAAGCATGTTTTATTTTATAAACTTCATTTTCAGAATATTTAAAACGCTAAATTAATATGAAAACTAAGATTTCCATTATCACATTTTTAGGGATAGTTCTTGCCTTTCCTTTGCATTCGCAGCAGACCCCAAAGCTTATTGAGAAAGTTACACGCAAGGCCAATGAATTGGTTATTCCCTATGAAAAATACCAACTCGCAAATGGGTTGATAGTTATTCTTCACGAAGATCACTCCGATCCGCTGGTACATGTCGACATTACCTACCACGTGGGTTCGGCCCGCGAAGAAATAGGAAAATCAGGTTTCGCCCATTTCTTTGAGCATATGATGTTTCAGGGTTCGGATAATGTGGGTGACGAGCAACATTTTAAAATAGTAACCGAATCGGGAGGAACGCTAAATGGCAGCACCAGTCGTGATCGAACAAATTATTACGAAACAGTTCCGTCAAATCAACTCGAGAAAATGCTTTGGTTGGAAGCCGATCGCATGGGTTTTTTATTGGATGCCGTTACTCAGCAAAAATTTGAAGTGCAAAGGTCGACAGTTAAAAACGAGCGTGCTCAAAATTACGATAACCGTCCGTATGGGCTTGCATCGGAGTATGTTTCGAAAAACCTTTATCCGTATGGCCATCCATACTCATGGCTGACAATTGGGTATGTCGAAGACCTGAATGCTGTAAATGTTAACGACCTGAAGAATTTTTTTCTTCGGTGGTATGGCCCTAATAATGCAGCATTGACCATTGGAGGCGATATCGATATAAAACAAACCCTGGCATGGGTTGAGAAATATTTTGGCCCTATCCCCAAAGGGAAGGATGTTAAAAAGGCGAGTTTTCCGGTTCCTGTAATTGGTTCCGACAGGTATGTTTCCTTTACTGACAACTACGCAAAACTTCCTCTTTTATCGGTGAATTACCCTTCCGTTCCTTCATTTCACCCTGATGAAGCAGCGTTAGATATACTTTCCGGCATTATTGGCCAGGGAAACAATTCAATTTTGTATAAAAACCTTGTGAAAACACGTAAAGCCATGCAAGCTGCCATGCGGTTCAATTCTTCGGAACTTGCTGGTGAAATTGCTATTCAGGTGGTGCCATACCCTGAACAAACGCTTTCGGATATTAAAAAACTGATTGACGAATCGCTTCTAGAGTTTGAAAAAAATGGGGTTTCCGACGAGGATCTGCAACGGATTAAAGGTCAGACTGAGTCGCAGTATATTAATTCGTTATCGAGTGTTAGTGGGAAAATATCAAGTCTTGCACATTTTCAAACGATTACGGGCAATCCAAACCAAATCGATAGAGAGCTTAAATCAATCCAATCTGTTACAAAGGCCGATGTAATCAGAGTTTATAATCAGTATGTAAAAGGAAAACCGGCTGTAATTCTGAGTGTTTTGCCAAAAGGTAAAGATATTCAGCCGGTTGCTGCTGATAATTATACTGTTGATACTAAAAATTACAAGGCACCCGATTATGGATATGCCGGCTTAAGCTATATGAAACCTAAAGATAGTTTTGATAGAAGTAAAAAGCCTTCCGAAAATGGAGGGAACCCTGTAGTTAAAGTACCTCCTTTTTGGACCGCCACAACCGGTAACAGCATCAAAATTATTGGTACCCAAAACAGCGAAATACCTTCGGTATCAATATCGCTTTCTATTGCAGGAGGAGGATTACTCGTAGCAAATGATACCTCAAAAGCCGGGTTGCCAAATATAGTGGCCCGCATGTTGAATGAAGACTCACAAAATTACACTGCCGAAAAATTTAGCTCCGAATTACAAAAATTAGGTAGCTCCATAAGCGTTTATGCAAGCGATGAAAAAACCATATTTGAGGTGTTATCATTAACCAAAAGCATCGATCGGACAATTCAATTATTGGAAGAGCGCCTTTATAGGCCAAAATTTACCCAGGAAGCTCTCGACCGCATTAAAAAGCAAGTAATTGAAAGTCTTAGAAATGCCAAAACTCAACCAGCCCAGGTGGCATCGGATGTTTATAACAAAATATTATTCGGACAGGGCAATATCCGGGCATATGCCACTTTGGGAAATGAATATACGGTGTCTGGGATTACACTAGCTGATGTCCAGAAATATTATGACAGCTATTTTACACCTTCGTTAGCATCGATAGTGGTGGTGGGAGATATTTCGGAAGCAGCAGCAAAAAAGAAGCTGGAGTTTCTGAATAAGTGGGAAAATAAAAAAGTGGAAATTCCGGTACCTGCTCCCGGCAAGGCAATAGATAAAACCCGGATTTATTTTGTGGATATTCCTAAAGCGGCTCAATCGCAAATCAGAGTTGGTTATTTTACCGATCTAAATTACGATGCAACCGGCGAGTATTATCGTCTTGGCTTAGCTAATTACATGCTGGGTGGTGGTTTTAGCAGCCGCATAAACATTAACCTGCGCGAAGAAAAAGCATGGACTTACGGTGCCCGATCAGGATTTTCGTCAGGAAAATTTGGCGGAGATTTTACTGCCAGTGCAGGGATAAAAAGTAATGCTTCCGATAGTGCTGTTGTTGAATTTATCAAGGAAATCCGCAATTATGCCGAAAATGGTATTACTTTGGATGAATTAAGCTTTACAAAAGTTTCCATTGGTCAGAGCGATGCCCGGAGGTATGAAACTAATTTTCAAAAAGCTTCTTTCCTATCGCGGATTCAGGAGTTTAATTTACCGACGACGTTTGTCGATGACCAAAATCAGATTTTAAATTCCATAACTAAACAGGAACTTGATAATCTCTGCAAAAAGCATTTAGATGTGAATAAAATGGCTATCCTGGTGGTTGCCGACAAAGCTACCGTTTATCCTACGCTGCAGAAACTCGGTTACGAAATTATTGAGTTAGATGCGGATGGAAAGGTGAAGACCATTTAATAACGTTGCATCAAATAAATAAAACCGGACCAGGAAGTATTAATTTCACTGGTTCGGTTTTTTTGTGCTTTTACGAAGCTGTTTTTTTGTATTTTTGGCCGCCGGTAAGAATGTTTTTCCGTGCTTAACAACATCATTACTGTAGAAATGGGGATTGAGAAAGGGATATTTCAGCGAACAGAACTTCTGCTGGGAAAAGAAAGGATGGAAAGGCTTTCCCAAAAAAAAGTAATTGTTTTTGGAATAGGAGGGGTGGGAAGTTGGTGTGCCGAGAGTTTAATCCGAACAGGTATCCGTAAACTCACAATCGTTGATTCAGACAGGGTTTGTGTCACAAATATCAACCGGCAGATTCATGCAACCACTCAAACGGTAGGAGAGGTTAAAACGGAGGTTTTAAAAAAGCGGCTACTCGAAATCAATCCCAAAGCCGAAATAACAGCAATTCAACAAATTTACAGCAAAGAAACCCATGCCAGTTTCGGGTTAGAAACGTACGACTATATAGTCGATTGTATCGACAGCTTAAGCAATAAAATACATCTGATACGCACCGCTACGCGAACAAATGCTGTTCTTTTTTCGTCTATGGGCGCCTCGTTAAAAGTCGATCCAACACGTATTCAGGTTAATGAATTTTGGAAAGTGAACGGATGTCCCTTGGGATCGATGTTGCGGAAAAAAATTCGTCAGGGCGAACTTCCTGCCAAAGAATTTATATGTGTTTACAGCAACGAAGTCCTCGAAAATGAAGGCGAAAACGCTTCGTGTGGCACCGAAAAATGCATGTGCCCCAAAGCAAAATCGGGTCCAGGCGATCCGGATCTTGCCGATCACGAATGGTGCAGCATGAAAGCGAAAATTAACGGAACCACTGCCCATATTACGGCAATCTTTGGTTTTACGCTCGCCGGACTCGTAATTCAGGCAATTTATAACGATAATAGCTCAAAAGTCGTTTAGAGTTGTTTAATAGTATATTATGCGAATTAAGAGTTGAAAAGTATTAAGGAATCAATTTTTTTACCGCGGAGCGGTTAAATATGAATAGCCCTGGGTATAACCCGGGGAAATATGAGAAGGTGGTTGTCTGCAACCACGGAGTGGTTGAAAACTTCACTGAAGGTATCTTTCGTCAAATTCAATTCCATGTTCAGTCAATAATTCAATAAATTCCTCCCTGAAGGTTTTAGTTTTATGATGTTCTTCCTGGTTTTTAACATATTCAATCAATCTATCCTTTTCTTTAAATGAATAGGTGAACCCACCATATCCATCCTGC
>JAIFLU010000276.1 GCA_020048915.1 Bacteroidota bacterium
AAATGGGACCTCGTAGAAAAAGATACCCACAGTGTAAAGATTTTTACAGAAGCCATTCATAAGAAAATTGCTCCTTTTACTGATATACCAATTGTTTTTGTTTCGGCGTTAACAAAACTTCGTATCCAAAAAGTACTGGAAATGGCCATGGAAGTTTTCGAAAATAGGAAACGACGCATTTCTACTTCCCAATTAAATGAAGTAATGCTTAAAATAATTGAAGATAATGAGCCACCGGCAATTAAAGGGAAATATGTTAAAATAAAATATGTAACTCAACTTCCAACGGCATTTCCTTCGTTTGCATTCTTTTGTAATTTGCCGCAATATGTAAAAGATCCATATAAAAGGTTTCTCGAAAACAGGCTTCGCGAACATTATAATTTTTCAGGGAATCCGATCCAGGTATTTTTTAGACAAAAATAAGGTGGAACTAAATAAAACATTGATTAATTTTAGCTGTTCTTTGCTATAATAAGTATTTCTATTATGAAGCAGTTATTCTTATCGAGTGTTGTGGTTGCTATATTAGCAACAATGTTTGCCGGCTGCGAAAAGATTCAAAGCTACCCTCCTGTTCCAAAGATAGTTTATAAATCCTTTTGGCTTCGAGACACTTCCTATCTTGATACAGTTAATAAAGGAAAAGCTATCACCTTGTCGTTCGAGTTTATTGATGGTGATGGTGACTTTGGACTTTTTCGACCTGATTCGGGAGAGACTGATACCACCAAACTTTTCAATTTGTATTTAACATCATACCAGAAAATAAATAATCAATTTGTACCCGATACCAGTTTATTAAGCGAGCTCTCCTTTCCGATCTATTATTTTGACGCTATGAGTAGGGAAGGCCAGAATAAAACAATGGAAGGCTCTATATCTATAGTTCTGGAGCTTTTTGATAAGCTTATCAAATATGATACTATAAAATATGATTTTTATATTGTCGACCGGGCATTAAATAAAAGTAATGTTGAAACAACACCAGAAATTGTTTTAAAATAGTCGGGGATTTTTAACACAAAATTGCGGCAGACTTAGAATTAAATTTGAATACTATCTTTACACTTTATAAAATAAAAAAACCCTGAATGATTATATTTTCAGGGGTTTTTTATTATTAATATCAATAATTACCAAAAGGCAGAAACAAACAATTTAAATTCTAATACCCATAAAAAGAACATCATCAACCTGGGCTAATTCTCCTCGCCAAAGTTCAAAATTACTTTTTACATAATTATATTGCTCTTCCATAGGCTTCTCATAAATATCTTTGAGAAGGTTTTTCAGACGTACCATTTTAAATTTCTTTCCTAAAGGGCCACCAAATTGGTCGGGGTAGCCATCGGAAAACATATATATAATATCTCCTTTTGTAAGCTGTAATTCAACTGTTTCAAATATCTTTTCTTCCCGAACCTGACCTCCGATAGAATTACGGCTTCCTTTATAATATAACTGTTCGCCATTTTGGTAAACAATAAACGGACGCATCGCAGAGGCACACCGCATGATATTGGTATCGACATCGAGTTCACAAACAATGATATCCATACCATCGTTTGGTCGCTCTCCTTCAAGGTTCTGATTCAGCGTTGCTTTTATTTCGTTATCTAAAACATTCAGAATGTCGGATGGTGAAACAACATCCGGACGGTTGCAAATATCTTTAATAAGCGTAGTTCCAATCATCGACATAAATGCCCCGGGCACTCCGTGTCCGGTAGAGTCGGCGCAAACCATAATAAACCTGTTGGTGCCTGGTAACTGATCAAACCAATAAAAATCGCCACTAACAATATCACGGGGAGCATAATAGACAAATGAACCGGTAAAATATTGCTGAAGCTTTCGTACCGAAGGCAATATGCTCGCTTGAATACGCTGAGCATAATTTATACTATCAGTAATATCGCGGTTTTTAGTTTCAATCTCTTCTTTTTGTTCCCGAACTTCTTTTGTTCTTTCATCAAGCAATTTTTCAAGGTAAATCTGAAATTCTTTTTGCTTGCGCTCACGAATAACAATTATCAGGTAAACCCCAACCACAAGGGCAATAACCATTAAACTTATAAACCACCAAGTTTTCCAGAAAGGTTTTTGAATTCGGACTTTTAAGGCTAATGGTTCATCGTTCCACTGACCATCGCTATTACTAGCCTTAACAAGGAAGGTATAGTCGCCATCAGTTAAACGTGAATAAATTGCAAATCGGGCTGTGCTGGCTTCGGACCAATCGATATCAAATCCCTCCAGCTTATATTTATAAGTAACTTGCTCGGGATTACTATAATTCAACCCAATAAAATCAATCCTCATCTTGTATGCCGAATAAGGTAGTATAATCCTCTCCGAATAATCGTACTCTTTATCAGAAATCAACACCGACGTAATATTTACAATTGGTGTTAGCTTCTGGGTGTTAATTTTTGATGATTCATAATGAATTAATCCGGAGGTCGTGCCAAACAGCAGACTCCCTTTATTATTCTGAGCGAAAGCATTATTATTGATATCGCCTTCTATTCCAGCTTCAGGCCCATATATTTTTACCAGATTATTCTTAACATTTATGCGGCTTAATCCTAAACGATGACCAACCCAAATGTTTCCCCCATTATCCGAAATCATTGCATAGCAATAGTCTGACTTTAGCCCGTTTCTTACAGAGAAATTTTTAAAATCCTTTTTTGTAAACTTAAAAACACCTGTACCATTCGTTCCTGCCCAAATATTGCCTTCATAATCCTCGGCAATAGCAGTAAACTCCATCTCTACATTTGCATCCAGTTTTAAATGAAGGTCTCCATTAAGCGTAAAAATAGAATTACTTCGGGTAGCCACCCAAATATTCCCTTTAGAATCGGCAAAAACCTGTCGGATATTATTATGAGGCAGCCCTTCCAATGTGCTGTAATGCTTTTCTTTTTTATTCAGGAAATTTACCTGATACACCCCGTTTTTTGTTGCAATATAGATGTCATTGCCCCATTCAGTCAACGAATTGATTGAATTTCCCAAAGAATTATCGGCTTTGAAAAACGACGATAAAGAAGACTGTCCGGGTAACAGCAAATATACTCCGCTTTTGCTGGTACCAATCCAAAGAGAGCCGTTATCGCTATAATGCAACGCGGTAACTTTGTCGCCCGATAATCCCGAGATTGATTTTATTTCTTTGGTCAATCCATTGGTTACTTTTACGAGTCCTCTTTCACCTCCAAGAAAGTAACCGTTCTGATGAAAGGCAACCGAAAGAATATTATTTCCAACATTTGCCTTGTAATTAAAAAAAGTAAAAGATTCATCTATCATAGCCGCCAAACCATCTCCATAAGTGGCAACCCAAATATTCCCTTCCCGATCCTGAAAAACAGTTTTTATGTCATTATATCCGAGTCCGTTTTCAGCATTATAATGGATCATGTCCTTAAAGACATCATTCTCACCAACAATTACTTTAAAAAGTCCTTTGCCAAAAGTTGAAAGCCAAATATTTCCCTCGTTATCTTTAAAGATTGACTGGATATTTTCATACTCTAATTTTAGAAGGGCCCCCAGATTTTCTACTTTAAAACTGCTTTTTCCCTTTTCCAGGGATATTTTATAAAAACCGGCATCTTCAGTACCTATCATGAACTCATCTTTCGCAGATATTTTATAAATACATTGAATTTTGGTAAGCGGTAAACCTACAATCTTGGATAATTCATTTATTTGCTTTAAATCTTTGGCGTAATTAAAAATTGAAATACCGTCGTCGCTCCCAAGTAATAATTCGTTTCGGGAAGTTATGTTAATCGAATAAAACAGTTTACCCTCAAACCCCTTTGATAGAATTTCAGCCTTTCTCTTTTGGTTAATCCGAATAAGTCCATTTGATTGAGAGATAGCCAAGATATTCCCGTCGTTACTTTCAACGATACCATTTATACTGCTGGATACTCCTTCAGCATTAATAACTTCGAAACTGGTACCATTATAAAAGCTAATACTCCCATTACTATGGCCAAACCACAAATTTCCTTTACTATCTTTAAAACTAACACCCGCATAAGCTTCTGTTAAAGAATCGGCCTTTGCGGCAACGAACGAAAAGCCATCGTAACGACATAGACCAGTACCTGTTGAAGCCCACAGAAATCCATTTTTATCCTGATTAATAGAATATATAAATGGATGGCAAATTCCGTTCTCTATACTATATTTTTGAAATTTGTAAATCTGAGCATGCCCTTTAATACAGAAACCAAGTACTAAAAAAAAGGTTGCGATAAAGATTTGGGAAATTTTTTCTCTCATTGAGGGAGGCTATTAAGTTTCTGTTATTTTTTTTCAACTTTCTTTACTTCAATTCCATACTTATATTTAGGAACACCTCCAATAGGAATTGTATTAAACGGTAATAATTCATTATATTGGTTGCGTACATTTATTACAACATTATTATTTTTGACAGCAGGGCTTTGTCGTTTTATAAATTGAAAATCAAGCGAAGTATTTTTTTCTTCATCTAATATTTTGAATTCCGAACTCACCCATTCATCCTCGTTTGATGTCGCGCACATTTGACCTTTACGGGCAACAGATACAACTCTAATAAAACCATCCTTATCCCAATCGAAATTCATTTGCTTTACGGTTATTGTCCTATCATCCACATAGGGATAGATATGCGATACTTCTTTGGGGTTATCGTGCATACGGAAAGAGTATTCGTAAGCAAAAGCAAAAGCTCCTTCTATTGCTTTATTCTCAGTATTGGAAGTACTTAAGAAATAACGGTACATATTCCCATCATCTCCTGAAGTACCATCACAAACTATTTTAAAAATATACCCACCAAACCTTTTAACATATTCGCCTTCGGTTGGATTAAAAGGGCCAAAAACATACCAACTATTATCATACCTAGGGTTTACCCCAAACGATTTAGTTGCTAGCAAATTACCACTTTTATATTTCCCAACCGGATCGGTGCCCTGTGCATCGATGTTAGAATAAGCTTCTTTGCCTCCGTACAAGGAATAAGTCATCTGAGTATCAAAAGTACCGTTCATTTCATCAATAGTACCACCAATATCAGCATCAAATATTTTGAAATAAACAGGATTTTTGAATGACTCCGGTATAAGGAAAAAAAATGTTTGAGAAAAGTCGTCGTCTCCCCAGGATTTTTGAGCTTTTGTACCAAAAGTCATTAAATATGGAATGTTTTCATCGTCGCCCGGAACAGGTTGCGGAAATAAGTGTCTACTTATTACGATCAGAAATACAACAGTAAAAATAATACGATTCATCCTTCAAAATAAATTCAAATACAACAGAATATAATACCTAATATCAATAGAAAATCGAAGGTATAAAATTATAGTTATTTAAAGAATTTTTTTTGTGAGAAGTGATAAAAAACCACTAGGAAGATGTTAAAAATATTTAAGAGGATGGAATCACAACAATATCTTTGCTTACACACGCTTTCTTCACAATGCCCGACTCATCTGGTACAGATACAACAAATAACTTTACGGTAAAGTTTCCAGGCAAAATGTAAGCATGATCAACAGTAATACCGAGACCGGTATCACCGTCTCCAAAGTCCCAGTAATATGAAGCTATACTTTTAAACTCTGGCAAATTGGTTAAGCTGGCATCAAATTTAACATTCGTATTTAAAGGAACCGTTTCGGGACATGTGATATATGGTTGTTCCACGTCTTTGACTTCGAACTGATAAGCAGCCTCATTCATAGATATCTCACCAGTTAAAGTATCAATTACATTTAACTGTACCATATACTCCCCTGGAGCAGGAAACGTATGTTCAACTTCAGTTTCCTTAACTTTTTTCTTGGTATTGTCGCCAAAATCCCACTCATATAACCAGGTTGTTGTATCGGTATTGACGGAACCTTTTTCGGAAAATAAATAAGTATATTCGTTTTTTTCAAGTGGTTTGCAATTTTCGAATTTTGGCCATAAGGAACGGAACTTAAAAATATCGAAAGAACGATTACGGTTCGAAGAAAAATAACCGGTAGAATCGCCAGCATCTGAAAAGTAATAATTATCGTCGCGGTTTGAATTAATAGGTTCTGGTAAATTAATGGGTTTTACCCAGGAACCATTTATTTCGCGGGTATAGAAAATATCAAACCGACCCAAACCTGGTAGTTTATTAGAAGAAAAATAGAGCTTTCCATTGGGATGAATAAACGGAGCAACTTCATTGCCTGAAGTATTTACTGATGGTCCTAAATTTTTTGGTGCACTCCAATCTCCCCGTATAAAAGTAGAGACATAAATATCGTATCCTCCGAAACCATCCTTTGCCTGAGACGCAAAATAGAGTTTTTTCCCATCCTGGCTTAAACAAGGGTCTTTTATGGCATACTCGTTGGAGTTTAAAGAAATAAGAACCTGATTACCCCAATCTCCGCCCGATTTAACCGCTCTGTATATTTCGTTTTTTGAATTGTAATTTCGGGTAAAGTAAATTGTATTTCCATCTTTTGAAAATGTGCATTTTGCTTCATGAAAACTTGTATTTAACTCTTTCGAGAAAAATTCCAATGAACCTGATTTTGAAATTGTATCTGATGAAACAAAATAAAGGTCCGTAATAGCTTCCTTTTCATTCATGTCAAGCTCAACCTTATATACTTGCTGTTTCCTGTATGTAGCAATAACAATTCCATCCTTATAAATAACCGGGGCAAATTCTTCGTAATCGCGGGTATTAATATTATCAACAGAATTCACTTGAAAGAGTAATTGCGATTTCCCTTCAAAAGTGGAACTAATCAGTCCAAGCAGAACAAAAATAAGAAACTGGATATGACGATTAATCCCCATTTGTTAAAAATATAAAGGATTTAGTGTATTTACTTTGTCGCGCCATTCATAACGAATAAGAATTTCATGCGAGCCATTATTAGAATTACTAAGAGGCCCCATTGTATAATCGTACGAATATCCTAACCGAAACTTGCGGCTAACCTGGATTTCGAAAAGCCCCACTATAGCATCGTTATTTCTGTAAGAAGCTCCAATCCATAATATATCGCCTTCGAAAAATATCATATTCATATTTAAATCAAACTGCATAGAAGAATTTAGCTTATATTTTACTAATGTAGATGGCTTCAGCTTGAATTGATCGGATAATTTCCAAAGATACCCTGTAGTAAATAAAATATTAAAACTATTATACTCTGTTTTAGAGGTAGTTCCACTCGTAGTATATGTTAAAATTGTCGGAATCGATAACCCTATAAAATATTTGGAACTTACGTAATAGGCTCCAACACCAAAATTTGGCAGAAACCTGCTTTCCTTAATATTCTCAAATGCTTTGTCGGGGGTTGGATCGCGCAGAGAAATTTTATTGTCCAGCTCCTTCAATAAATTTCCACCACCTTTTAAACCCAGGGAAAGCTTTCCATTACCCAGACGAACCCGGTATGCGTAATTTCCGAAAATTCCGGTACTTCTTTCAAAACCAATTTTCTCGTCATAAATAAGCAATCCAGCAGCTAACCTCTCATTTCGGAATGGCATATGGGCACCAAGACTAAAGATATTGGGTGCACCTGGCATCCCAACCCATTGTTTTCTCCAGAGCAATGAAGCAGAGAGAACATCGCGGCTTCCTGCATAGGCAGGATTAATAGCTAATCCATTTAGCATATATTGGCTATAAATAGGGAAATGCTGCGAAAAGCCGCTCGATTGCAGGATAAAAATAAAACTCAAAAGAAAAAAAATCCGTTTCATCTTACCGTTTTAAAACAACAAATCCTTTATAAGGCGCAAAGTTATCTACTTTTAAAATATAATAATACG
>JAIFLU010000179.1 GCA_020048915.1 Bacteroidota bacterium
TACATTGCAAAATATTAAACTTCATAAAACTATATAAACCAGTATTATACAAAGAAAGGCTACCAATTTGGTAGCCTTTCTTGCAACATTTCGATTTAAGAATATCTATGGTAATGCAGCAATAGTATTAGTTAACAAAGCTTTGATATAAGGATAATTATGCACACCACGACTCTTATCTCTTACAACCAATTGGAAATTAGCAATAGCCGCAGCAGTTTTATTATTTACAGCAGGAAAAGATACATTTCCATTATTTGGATTTCTGTAAGCTGCATCGGGATTGGCAGATGCATCATATATATCAACATATCCGGTATATTTGCCATCGGTCTTTTCTAAATAAGTAGCTAATTTATCTCCTAAGGCTATAATTAAAGCATCTATATCAGTTCTAACAGTAGTAACCATTGTATTTACAGTAGCCGAACTTGAGTGGCATCCAGAAACAGTACATCCAAGGGTATTTAATGCACCTGTCTCCTCGTTTACTACACTAAATGTATGTCCACCTGAAATTCCGCTTGCCGGGCCAGAGTGGCACTTAACACAACTAGCACCTGTTTTATGTATTGAATTGCTATAAGTTTCGGTTCCAGCAAATTCAAAGGCACCTTTGCCTCCTACCATTGCGCCTTGAGTTCCATAATGGGTTCCCCAACGGTAACTTGTTATAGCTGTATAGGCTGTAGTAGGAGCATTTACAAAATCCATTTGTTTTATAATACGTGGTTGATGACATTTTAAGCATAAATTGCTTGAACCACCTAAATCTAGGACAAGCGCTTTAGTAGTATCAATCATCATATCTACCGCGGCAACTGTAGTTAAATTGAAATCAGTTGAATCAAATGCAGTGTGAATTTTATGACAAGCTCTACAACCAAGAGGAGTGGGATCAGTTAATGTACTTGCAGAAGCAAGGTATTTATTCTTAGGGGCACTTGTTTTAATTACATCCAAAAAGCCTTGAGAACTATGGCAAGGAGCACAACTATTACGAGTACCTTCAAGCCAAGCTTCACCTTTCACATGCAATGAATGGTTTAACTGAAGACTTTTAGCAACCAAAATAGATGTAGCATTATGGCACTGTCTGCAGGATTCACTTGCGTTGGTTCCATTTGTTCCATTAGTACCATTAGTTCCATTTGTTCCGTCTTTTCCATCTTTACCATCTGCGCCAGGTGCTCCGGCAGGTCCTTCGCAAGCAGCAAAAAATCCCATAATAATAAACAACATTATGGCTCCAATACTTTGTACTACCATTAGTTTTTTCATATGCATTTTGTTTTTGATTCCCATTATTAGTTCTGGTGAAATTATTTACTAAGGTAAATGAATTTAATACTTTAGATATAAATTTTACGGTAGAGTATTTAAGCTTATTGGAAGATATTGACACAAACAATTATTGGATTATTCAACCTTTAATATCGATAAATGTCGATATTAAATAAAATTTAGTGGATTGTTATGAATGAAACAACAAATTACCTTGTAATTATTAGCTTTTCGCGATAATTAATCATACTGACCAACTCGTTTATCTAGTCTATAATTACCCTGTTGCAACTGTTACAAAATACAATTCGTGTTCTCTTTTATTATTGAAATTACAAAGCATTTTTATTGGTTTTACGATGAATAATCAATCGCAGCGATTGATCGAACGTAAAATAACTCCATATCCAATTAATGAAAACCACCAATTTATTTCTAACACCTAAAATAGCCATTAAGTGAATAAACATCCATATATACCAGGCAATAATACCTTTCAATTTAATAAAAGGTAAATCAACAACTGCCAGATGACGACCTATGGTAGCCATCGACCCTAAATTTTTATATTGAAATGACTTCAACTTATTGTTTTTATCTTTTCGTAATAAATTTCCAGCCAAACAATCCGCTTGCTGAATTGCCACCTGTGCAACCTGTGGATGTCCCAGAGGATATTCTTTTGATTCCATCAGGCAAATATCTCCTAATGCAAATACATCTGAAAGGCCAATAACAGCATTGAATTCATCAACTTTTATCCGATCAAAGCTATTCCAAACAAAATCCGGTAATCCCGGAATTTTATTTCCTTTAATACCTGCTGCCCAAATAACAGTATTTGAAGGTATCTTTTCCCCATCACTTAATATTACAGTGCTGTGGAAATAATCAATAACACGAATACCAATTCGAACTTCTACTCCTAATTTCAATAAATATTCCATTG
The DNA here is from genome assembly GCA_020048915.1 of Bacteroidota bacterium. Classification (GTDB taxonomy): domain Bacteria; phylum Bacteroidota; class Bacteroidia; order Bacteroidales; family JAAUTT01; genus JAAUTT01. Next base: position 2,234 of record JAIFLU010000179.1, read on the forward strand.
ATTTTGAAGAGGATCCTGACGACATACCTTTCACCAAACTTGAAGATGCCTCTATTAAAACAATTCTGATTCTTGTAATATCCAGTTCTTTGTATTCTTTTGGAAAAATATGCTTTCGCATTTCAGCTAATGCTCCTGCAACCTCAGTTCCTGTCGGCCCCCCTCCTACCACCACAATGTTCATATAGGGAACCTGATCTTCAGGTTTATCAATCAACAAGGCCTTTTCCATATTTTCCAGAATACAATTTCGAAGCGATATAGCTTCAACCACTGATTTCATTGGATGTGCAATTTTTTCAACGTTTTCAAGTCCAAAAAATGATGTGGTAGCTCCTGTGGCAATGATCAAATAGTCGTAGAAACAAGTACCTGAAATTGTTCTTATCCGTTTTTGTTCCGGAAGAATTTCGAGTACCTCCGTTATCCTTAAGTGTAGGTCTTTATAACTGTTAAAAATCTTTCGAAATGGAAAAAGAATTGCACTTGGTTCTATACCCGATGTAGCAACTTGATAAAACAACGGTTGAAATTGATGATAATTATTTTTGTCGATAAAGACTATCTGAAAATTAGAATTTCGAAGTTTATTAGCCAGTTTCAACCCGGCAAAGCCCCCTCCAATTATAACTATCCGTTTTTTGCCTATAGTTGGTATATTTAGCATTGGTTTTTATTAAAAGGATTTATCAATTCAACAATTCTTCCTTAATTTACAAACAGAAAGGAATATTGTTAACCTAGTTTGAATATAATTTTAGTTATTTTATGAACCTTCGGAGATTCTTTGGATATTGTGTGCTCGTAGTAACCGTATTAAGTGTAAATTTATTAACCGGTTATATTACGAACTATTTGATGCATTATAAAGGAATGACCAATCCTTATAAGTTTACTGCAATTGGAATGGGAGTTCTAGTTATAATCCTATTCCCTGCATTTAAATATCTCGATGAATTGGTAAAATTGATGGCTCAGCGCATGATGAGCAAGGGGCATCATATGTTCGGTAAATTTCTAGGTACATTGATCGTATTTTCCCTTTTATTATTTCTACTTTACTGCATTTATGCTGACCAATGGTTTGGGATTAATGTTTTTAAGGCAATAATTGCTAAGATTTTTTAGCTTTTATTATTCTACCTCAAACGATACAAAAGCAAATTGCTTACTATCGGGAGACCAGGAATGCACATTAATAGTTCCTTGACCGCCAAATAATTTCACTAACACTTTTGGCTCGCCTCCATCGAATGGAATTAAGCGTAATTTTACATTCTTATTCGCCGGGTGACCAATCACATCCTTTTCGTAAGTAAGTATTAATGCCCACTTTAAATTAGGAGATGGGTGAGGAAACCAATTATGGTAGTCATCAAAAGTCAATTGTTCCTGATCAGATCCATCAGGTTTCATTCGGTAACACTGCATCAAACCGGTACGAACCGAATTAAAATAAATATATCTCCCGTCGCTGCTATATTCCGGTCCATCGTCCAACCCAACAGTGTTTGTTAGTTTTGTTTCTTCCCCCCCATTGATAGAAATAGTATAAATATCATATTCGTTGTTCCGCTGAGCACAGTATGAAAGTGTTTTCCCATCCGGGGAGATTCCATGAAGATAACTGGGTCCTTTGGGTGTAACTTGTTTTGCTTCCCCACCTGTAAATGGAAGTGTATAAATGATCGATCCCTTTTCTTTGGTGTTATGACTAACTACGAGCGTTTTTCCGTCAGCAGAAATAACATGGTCGTTATTGCAATTATTGGCGATTCCTGTATAAATTTTTTCAGGAATTCCGCCATTCACAGGAATTTTATATATTAATCCCTTACTATTAAATACCAAATATTTCCCATCGGGAGTCCAATTGGGCGCTTCAATGTGGTCGGAAGTTTCATAAACAATTTTATGTTGATTGGTAGCCAGGTCAAAAATCTCGAGTTTACTTTTCATTATAACAGTTTCTTGCGATTTCACATTCGATGTTATGGCCAGCAATAGCAAAACAACAACCAAATTATATGAGCTTGCCCTTTTCATACTATCAATATATTGGATTAACTCCTAAATTTTTAAAGATAAAAGAATAGATATCTGTTTGCTCATCAATTAAAATTGCGGTAGGTTTTCCTGCACCATGACCAGCTTTGGTCTGGATACGGATTAAAACAGGATTCTCTCCTTTATATTTTTCTTGCAATGTGGCAATATACTTGAAAGAATGAGCAGGCACTACTCTGTCATCATGATCGGCAGTAGTTACAAGCACTGAAGGATATTTTGCAGTTTTACTGATATTGTGAATGGGGGAATATTTAAAGAGATAATCAAATTGGGTGGAATCGTCACTGGATCCATAATCGCTCACCCACGATCCTCCGATTGTAAATTTATGGAAACGCAACATATCCATTACTCCAACCATTGGAATGGCTGCTGAGAATAAATCAGGCCGCTGATTGGTAACAGCTCCTATGAGCAGCCCCCCGTTAGAACCGCCCATAATGGCCAATTTCTGAGGAGATGTATATTTCTTTTGAATAAGATATTCGGCCGCAGCAATAAAATCGTCGAAAACATTTTGTTTCTTGAGTTTTGTTCCCCCTTCGTGCCATTCCTTACCATATTCTCCTCCACCCCGAAGGTTTGCCATGACATAGATTCCACCATTTTCGAGCCAGGCAATCCGAGGGATACTAAACGAAGGAGTAAGGCTAATATTAAATCCTCCGTAAGCATATAACAATAGCGGATTCTGACCATTTAACTCAATACCCTTTTTGTGCACGATATACATAGGTACCTTTGTACCATCTTTACTTGTATAAAATACCTGGTTGGTTTCGTAATCGTTTGGTATAAAATCCAGTTTTGGCGAAAAGAAAGGTTTTGATTCGCTATTTGAAATATTGTAAATATAACTGGCAGTTGGGTAAGTAAATGATGTAAATGTGTAGAAAATTTCAGCATCGTTTGCCTTCGAAGATATACTCAATACCGTACCCAAAGATGGCAATTCTAAATCTTTCACATACGTTCCGTTAGTTTCGTAAATTTCAAGTTTCGAATGAGCATCTTTTAAATAGTGTGCAACAATTGATTTCTCGCCACTTAGAATTACTCCATCTAAAACAGTTTCCTTCTCAGGAAGTATATTATTCCAGTATTTCTCGTCAACATTCTTTACATCGACGGAAAACAAGCGTTTTTTGGGTGCACCATCGTTTGTCTGAACATAAAAAACATCGCCTTTATTGCCAATTATTGAATATTCAAAATTGTAACTCTTGCCAATTCTGATGAACTTAGAGTTTGGTTTTTCAATTTCCTTTATCAAGATATCATTTCCATCGAATCCCCAACGTGATTCATAGATTATCAAATACTTATTATCTTCTGTAACATCAGCTGTAAACATTTGGTCCGGAACATTATCTTCCTTAATAATTAATATATCATCCTCTTGAGGCGTTCCTAATTTGTGGAAATATACTTTTTGGAATTGGTTTTTATCTGTCAACCCTTTGTCCTGTTTTGGTTCATCGTACCGGGAATAATATACTCCATCAGCCTTCCAGGCAATATTCGAAAATTTTACCCATTTTAAATGATCATCCAATACTTTACCAGTTTCAATTTCTTTAAAATAAATATCTACCCAATCTGATCCGCTTTTGGAAACCTGATACGCCAAAAATTTGCCATCACCAGAAAGGGCAATGCCATTCAAAGCAACTGTTCCATCTGTGGATAGCGTATTTGGATCAATTAAAATTTTGGGTTCCCCTGTAAGCGATTTTTGATAATAATAAACATTTTGGTTTTGCAAACCATTGTTTTTCTCATAATAATAAATTCCTGATTTTTTCGCCAGATTTACCTGACGTTCAAAATTCCAGATTTTCGTAAGTCTGGTTTTTATTTTCTCGCGAAATGGTATCGATTTCAGATAATTCGACGTGACTTCATTTTGAGCAACAACCCATGCCTTTGTTTCTTCAGAATTATCATCCTCCAACCAGCGATAAGGATCGGGTACCTTTGTCCCAAAATAGTTATCAGTGGTATCAACTTGTTCAGTTATCGGATATGTTATGGAATTTTTTGAACAGGAGAACATAGTAAAACCCAGAAAAATAGTAATCACAAAATTTCGCATAATAGTAGAGTTAAGCTGTTAATTACTTTGTATCAAACACCTAAAGATGTCGTATTTTAAATTGAATAAATTAGGATTATAAAGCGATATCCAACAAATAATTGATGAAAAATGGGATAACCACCAACAAGATAGTAGAAAATATTATTACAAAATTTAAGGAAGGCAAAACAGCGATTGGCTCTTTGTTACTACTTTCTTTAAACCATGCATTCATAAATGGTTTGAAGTAATAGAAAATACTTACCGCCGATCCAAGAATAGCCACTAAAACCAACCATAACCACCCACTGTTTAAAGCGGCGACAAATACAGTATACTTAGCCAAAAAGCCCGCCAAAGGAGGAATACCAGTTAACGATAACATGGCTATGGTAAAGCATACCGCCAAACCTTTATTTCTCTTACCTAAGCCATTAAATGCGTCGTTCAGGGAACTTCCGTCAGCTTGCCGCACAACCATTACAACACCAAACGCAACAATATTAGCAAGAACATAAGCTATGGAGTAAATTAGAAGAGCTTTGGATGAAAATGAATTAAAAGCAACCAATGCTAAAAGCACATATCCAGTATGTGAAATGCTTGAATATGCCAACATCCGTTTCACATCCTTTTGAAACAAAGCTGTGAAATTTCCAACCAGAATCGATATTGCGGCTAAAACAGCTACAGTATTGACCCAAACTTCCGCAGCCGAAGGAAAAACAGTTTGAGCTAATCGGAAGAAAGCAGCAAATCCAGCTACTTTGACAACGGAAACCATGAAGGTCGTGATAATTGTCGGAGAACCTTCGTATACATCGGGAGCCCAAAAGTGAAAAGGAGCCGATGCTATTTTAAAAGCCATCCCAACAACTAAAAGTATAACCCCTGCCTGATACATTAAAGGTATTCCGGAATTTGCATTCACTGCATAATCATAAATGTCTTTATTATAAAGTGAACCGGAAGCTCCATAAAGCAAGGCTATTCCAAATAATAGAAATGCTGAGGCGAACGATCCCATGAGAAAATACTTCATAGCTGCTTCGTTGCCTTTTTGATTAGTTTTGTTGCTTCCTGCAAGCACATACAGGGAAATAGACATAATTTCCAATCCAATAAAAAACATGGCTAAATTACCAGATTCAACCATTACCAAAGCTCCAATCAGAGAGAACAAGGTAACACCAAATACATCTTCCAAAGACCGATCACTATCCTTATAATACTGATTTGCAAGCAGAAAAACCAAAATAGCAGATACAATCATAACTAAACTAAACGCATTCGTAAAGTTGTCGGTAATAAGCATATTATTATAATGGCTTATGGTTATATCCCAATCGGGCAAAACCAGAAAACCAGAAATAAGCAAGCCAACTATTAC
>JAIFLU010000247.1:0-7381 GCA_020048915.1 Bacteroidota bacterium
TGATACAGCAGAATTTAGCGATTTTAAGAAAGATTGGAAAGTTAATTACATTGATCTGATAAGAAAATATATCTATATAAATTTAAATATAAACTAATTATGAATTATCAGTTAGGGCTCTGTTATCGTTTGACCACTGTAAATGGTAATGTTTTGGAATTTAAATTCATTGGTGATAGTGAGGGATTGCCTCAAGGACAATTATTTGATGGAAATATAATTAATTTGTTAACTGTTGGAGCTTTTAAAAAAGTGGAACAGATTGATTGCCCGAAATAGAAGTCATTATAATAACTATTAACCTCATATAATTTTTATGGGGGGCGGAATTGTAGATTTTAAAGTGGCTGGCTTCTAATTTGGCTCGTAACGTCTCGACAAGAAAACTCCTCCAAATTCCAAACAAATTTTATTTGTAACGTTAACTGCTAATTTAAATATAGAAAATATGACTCATAGATTTCATGAGATAATAAAAGATTCATTATTCAAGGTGAAAAGGAAATATTTAAGACAGATAACTGTACATACTTCAAGAAACAAATACAATGAACGTGTGTTTTGTTATGAATTTTATCATCAGTTAAGACTTAATGAAAGTAGATTTGAAGGTTTAACAATTTCAGGTGAGGCTGTAAAATCTGAGTTTCAATTTAAAGATCTTGGTACCAATAGAACTCCAGATTTACTAATACATAATTTTGGAACTATCGATAATAATGAAGTTATAGTTGAAGTAAAAACAACTGATAATCGAGCTTCTGTACTTCTTGGTTTAGACAAAGATTTTATAACTCTAGACTTATTTACGGACAATGCAACCGTGAATATTGATTATAAACAAGGTATTTATCTATTATTTAATTTTGACTTCTGGGAGATAGTAAAAGAAAATGATAAGATTTTAAAAAAAGTTAAAAAGATCATTGATTCAAATAAAAGAATTGTAGTATGGAATATTCCAACACCTGAATTCAATGACAATGATACGTTAAAGCCAGGATGTTTATATGTTTATTCAAATGAAGAATTGAAAAATAGAATCAGTAGTTAATATCATAATAATTTTATTGGGGAGGAGGTGCGGATTTTAATGTGCTGGCTTCTTATTTAATTCTTAACATCTCGACAGGAAAACCCTACTAAAACCACAACAAATTTATATTTAATTTTCAGCACCAATATTAAAAAATGACACTCAACCACAATTAAAATTATAAAAAATGATAGATTTTAATAGCTTATTAGTAAACAGACTAATTATTCATTCGATTGTTGCTAAACAGGATGGGCATGATGCTGGAACAGTTGATGCCTCTAATGAAATATCTGAAATTGAACATAGTGTATTAGATATTGTAAGAAATCGGTTAATTGACGCAGCTGGACGGAATTCAAAAGCTTTTGAACTTGAAATTGATAATTTTAATCCTGATTCTTTTTTTTATTTATCAAAAAATTTAGCAGATCTTAATGAGCATGAATTTATCCTAAGAACTACAGAGATAGCAGAACTTCTTGCTGATAGTCAAAGAAGAGTATCTATTCCTGGAGGTTATCTTTTGATTATGGATTGTCTTGACAATGATACAAATCTTCCGGTAGTAATTGTTATTAAAGCTGAACCTCATGAAGCACTTAGACTTTCAATAAATAGCGGGCATACACAAGTTAATGTTTTGACAAAGGTTTTTTTATCGCCTTCTCAAAAACTTTATAAAATTGGTATTATTTATCAAAAAACAGGAGATGAAACAGAAAATATAAATGACCGGTATGGATGTTTTTTATATGATGACCAATTTAGAGCAGATACAAATCCTGCTGAATACTTTTATAAGGATTTTTTAGGTTTTACAGTAGGGAATAATTCGAAAATACAATCGCAACGTTTTTATGAAAAGACACAACATTTTGTAATATCGAATGTTGAAGATTTTGACACAAAGTCATCTCTTATTTCAGCTCTCAAAAATGAATTTACAATAAATCAAGATGACACAATCAATCCATATAACTTTGCACAAAAGTATATTCCGACTGAAAATGGATTGAGAGATTTGTATATTGGGGATATTTGTCAAGAATTACCTTTTGCTATTGTTAAGGATAATAGCCTAATTAAAACAAGCTTAACAAAAAGGAAAATAGATTTTCCAAGTAAAATTAATCTTTCTGGACCAGAAGATGGTTTTGATAGTAGGGTTCTAATTATTAATGAACAAGCTTCTTTAGATAATCTGGATATAAATAGTCCGGAGTACACTATTCTTAAAATTAAAGGCAAACCTTATTCAACAAATGAATAGTCGCGAAGAAGAAATACTGAATCAATTTAATTCATTAAAGCCTCATCTTAATGATTGGGGAAAGTTGGTCGATGATATTCTAATTAATGGTGTTTTGCCAGATTTGATAAAAGAACATCAAATTAAAATCTTACCAAGTTATCGATTAAAGGATGATAAATCATATCTTTATAAAGCGCTTTATCGAAAAAAGAATTACTCAAATCCAATTGAAAATATTGAAGATAAAATTGGAACAAGGATTATTGTTTTAAAATCTGATGATATCGAAATAATTCATCAAAAAATTATAAATAATTCTAACTGGATAGCTAAGTTAACTAAAAGCATTTACCAAGAAATTGAAGAAAAACCAAATATATTTAACTATCAGTCTGTTCATATTGTTGTTTGTCCTTCAGAAAATAATGAGTCTTTTTCAAGTGAATTAATCAAGTCTTTGACTTGCGAAATCCAAATTAGGACTTTATTACAACATGCGTTTGCAGAAGTTAGTCACGATAGCACATATAAAGGGCCTTATAAAAATGACAAGGATATTCTTCGTAGATTAGCTAAAGCAATGGCTTTAATGGAGGCTACTGATGATTATTTTTGCAATATATTCAATCTAATGTCAGACGAAAAGAGACATTATGCCCTATATTTAAATGAACTGATTAGCTTATATAAGCAGTTTAATAATGATTTTGATAAAAGCGAAATAAATCATTTTGTCACAGATAGTATTTTTGATCTTTTAGAAAAAAATAGCGTTCAAATTCCAGAACTTGAAACTTTTATTGTTAAATATCAGGACATTTTGACCAAATGTATTCATTCCAAAAATGGATTATTATTTCAACAACCAACAATCATATTAGCATTATACTATTTCATCAATCATAGGACTTTTCTCAGAGACAATTGGACTCTTAATAATGAAGTTTTAAAAACTATTTATAGAGCCACAGGTACATCTTATGAAGACTTCTAAATACTGTTGGCAAAACCTATTATAATCTTTTTCCCATTCCCCCTCCGCTCCGTTTCACTTCATACTTCCAAAACCGCTTTCTTTGCCATCATTTGCAAAAGACTACCAAGAAAATTCGGTATCCTTTTAAGCTTTATGCCTTCATTACCCCAATTAACTGGATCAATTAGTTTATACTTCAAAACCTCAAATGGATATCCCTCTATCCATCCCTTTAGTGTTTTCTACCTCAGGAATATTAAAACTAATGACCTTAATTCCGGCTTTTTTTAGTTTATCATCTTCCTTACTTCCAATATTAAAGGGTAATTCATAAAGGTGGGATTGCGGGATTAAATGTTCTGATTTTGACAATGGTACCCAAATAGTTTTTTCAAGAGACAAAACATCATAAGATTTATAAAGATTCCCCTCAATATCCTTCCCAACATATACTTTTTGGAATTTATTATTTATTTCTCCTTTAAATTTCGAAATGCATTCAATTTTCATAGTCGTACCAATTGTTTGTTTTTGAATATTTTCTTTCTTTTGAAAAATATTTTTAAGCCCAGAATCAATATTCTGAACTAATGCTTGAACCTCCCTTATGTCTTTGTCACATAATATCTCAACCGAACCATTTGGATGAACAAGGGCCCCTAAAAAGTGCTAATCTTTCACTCATAATATTGGTTTTAAATTATGGAAGCCGAATATTTTCATATTCCATAGGAAGTGACCAAGTGCCATTATTATCTTTAACCTGTAGGCTAAAAGTATAGATCCCTGGGTCTAGTATTTGGTTAAAAATAGGTTCCGTCATATTGATAATTGTTCCAGCTACAGTAAATTTATAAAATGTAACTGCACCTCCATAAAGTCTGTCTTTATCAAAACTCTCTGAACCATTTAAACGAAGATAAACTTGCCCTTCTGAATCCATTGTGTAAAAATATTTTAAAACCGCAACAGGGGGAAGGTTATCAAATAATTCGAGGTTAATTACCCCCTCTCCTTTTTTCCCAAAGCCATCTATTACGGATAAAACAAAATCTGCATTCCCTTGCTTAGTTGCTTTTATTGTAAGGATGTCATTATTTATCGCAGCAGAATAAAGTTCACTGGAGGATTTCTTCGGATTGAGCTTTTCTTCATCAATGACTTTATATTTATAATTTCTTTCATAACCTATCTTAATTGAATCCTTTATCGAATCATTATTATTTGTTGAAAACACTATTTGAGGTTGTTTATCTTTTTCTAGGTAATAGTCTTCAACATCTGTACAATTGTATAATAGGAAGCATATAAGGCTTCCTATTATACAAGATATTTGTTTATAGGTCATTGCTTGACTATTTTTGAGGTAAAACAATTTGATTTTGAGTTTACCTGTATGATATACAATCCAACAGGCAGGGGAGAAATATCTAGCTTTAATTCCAGATCAGTTATCGTTTTTTCGAATACAGCTTTTCCAAGGTCATTGAACAGGATGATTGTTTTAACTTCCTCATTTGTAAAGTCAATGTTTAGAATATTAGTAGTGGGATTTGGATAAATCGTTACCGTGACATTATTACTTACTTCCCCAATAATAGTGCTTCCAACAGTGATGTAGTCTTTTTTTACTATTGAATCTTTACAACCTTGCGCACTTTGAACCATTTGTTTTACAGTAACCATTCCAACGTTATAGAAATATTTCGCTGGGTTTTTAGCAGTTGCCTTCTCCCCTTCGGAAAATGTCCAGGCGTAGGAGGATGCATTCGCTGAATTATCAGTGAATTTAACCATTTCACCTTTTTCAATTGTAGTTTTGTCTGCGATAAAACCTGCTGTGATGTTATCAACTTTTATATCCAAGGTTTGAGGATCACTTTTACAATTGTTTACATCAATTGATCGAACGTTAATTATTTGATTACCTGTTACATTATTTATTTCAAACTTCTTTCCCAAACTTAAAATTAATCCGGAGTTGTCGTACCACTCGTAATTATACAAATCACCTACTGCTGAAATACTAACATTGTTACCCTTGCAATAGAATGATTTAACTCCGACAACTGAAGGTTGTAATGGTTTAGGGTGAACAGTAATATATATTCGATTTGAATATTTATCTCCACAACCAGATATCACACCCCTTCTAAAGTATTTAGAGATTGATATTTCAACAGGGCTATAATTTTGAGTATTCGCTCCAGCAATATTTTCCCACAAATCGCCATTTGGTGAATTTTGCCATTGATAAGTAACCCCATCAACTGCCAATCCGATTAGGTCAGTTGGTTTTGCACCTTCACAAATCTTTTGATTTCCTGTTATTGTTCCCTCTTTAAGCTCAGGACTAACCATAATTTTTACTACATTGGACGTAGCCATACCACACAGGTTTGTACTCGTAGTCCTTCGAAAATAGGTTGTTTGGGTAATATTTACAGGTTGATAATCTTTAGAATTTGAATTTGTTATATCAAACCAATTTTTGTTATCAGTGCTCTTCTGCCATTTAAATGTATATGTTCCTCCTGCACCAGTGGGATACTCCCCGACTAAAGAACTAATACTAGCACCATAACAAACCGATTGATCTCCTGTTATACTCACAGAACTTAGTTCTTCATTTACAGTAATTGTCACCGTGTTTGAATAACCAGATCCACAATTATCAGTTACCAAGCGCTTATATAAAGTGGTTTTTTGAAGTAAAGAAGGTTGTAAATCACGAATAGTATTATTTGCACTTAGCCAATTTGTATTATCAAGGGAATAAAGCCAGGTATAAGTGTAGTCGCTATAACCACCTGATGGTGTGGATCCCGCAATATTATTGGGAGTCCCTTTAAAACAAATTGTCTGGTCACTTGCAATTGTACCAAATGAAAGTGAAGCATATACTGTGACAGTGACAGTATTTGAAGTTTTCGTTCCACAAGTTGAATTTGCTACTCGGTGAAAATAAGTTGTTTTTGTTAAAGCTCCGGGTGAATAATCAAGTTGATTAGTTCCCGATATATCTGACCAGTTGTAACCATCTTCACTCGATTGCCATGTATAAATAACGGTTCCCCCTCCTGTGGCTGCTGACCCTGTCAATTTACCTGGGGCGGTTCCGTAACAAATTGTTTGATCTCCGTTTATCTGGCCTCCTGAAATAAGCTCAGGAATTTCGGAAATTTGAATAATATTTGATTCTGCATTAAGGTTTCCATTACAACTTGAAACCGTTCTTTTAACAAAACTTTTTACATTTCTAGGTATAACAGTTACGATATTTGAAGTTAAATACATATTAGTCCAATTTGACTGATCATCGGAATCATACCATACATAACTTTTTGAACTACCTCCTGTAGCCGTTGCAATTTCAGTAATTGGCAAACTAACATTATCACAAACGGGGGCTGCAGCCGAATTAGCAATACTTCCACCTGACAAATTGTTCAGATACACACTTGAAACTTCAATATACTTGTCTAAGGTTCTTCTATTACAACGCTCAGGCTTTAATCGAAGTTTATAATATCCGGTTTGTGCAGCATCATAGGAAGAGGTATTTGTTAAATATGTATATTCTCCAGCTTCAGTTGAAGAATAATACCATTGTCGAGTAACATTTCCATAAACTCTTGTAGCATCAATAGACAGGGAATTACATGTTTGTGTAATACTTCCGCCAACAACATTCTCAATATACTTATCAATATAAATAATAAAGCTGGTCGTAAAAGTTGATCCAGTTCCATAATTATCAACAATTACAGTTTTATACTCTAATTGATTCCCATATTTTAAATAGTCCTGATATATGTTCGAGGTTAAATAAAGGTAAGTTTTACCATAGGTAGTTGTTGTCGGACAAAGGTATTCATCCCTAAGTACATATTCTAACGTAGATTTATCCAGAATATATACAGAAACTTTGTCATGATACTGGCATCCATCAACATATAAACCATATGTTGGCATAGGTTCGGTAAACTCCTCAAAACAATAATATTCTTGATAAGTAGGGAAATGGTCTATGCGCACAGTAGCCCCGTGTATGTTAGAAAATATGATAAATAAGATAATAAACAATTGAATAGTCTTTTTCATGGTTTGGCAC
>JAIFLU010000247.1:7415-15140 GCA_020048915.1 Bacteroidota bacterium
TGGCACTTTTGTTTTTATTGATTAAGAAATATGCAGCAAGACATAGCTTGGGATTATAGTTTGAATCACGCGATTTTTTCTAAAAATCTTTGATCAACACCAACTTCCAATTTAACCCAATGATTTAATAATAACTCCTTAGAAACTTTCAAACATTCACTAAAAAGGGATTACTTCTCGTGGAAAAATCTTCGTTTCCCAAAGTCTCAAAACCTTAGATCATTCCAGCCTTGGCATTTGTGTATTAGTTTTAAAAACTTGAAAATAAAGTATGTCTAAATTCATGTATTATATTGCTTATAATCCGATAGATGAAATTAAACTTTCGACCAGGAAAGCAAACCTTAAGGCCTCTCTAATCCGAGGAACACCTTCGATAAATAACAAAGTCGGCAAAATTAAGATGATTATTAATATTCATAGCTTTTATTTTTAGATTATTTTATTTCTATATATTTATTAGAATTCCTACGGAAACCATTGTATTGTATTTCATAACTCTACTTTTTTGCACAAACAGTTGAGATGCTTCAAATTCCAACTTTACTGTATTGGTTAAATAGAACTCAGTATTCAACCCAATTTCCTCGCCAAAATAGATATTATCATAACGATCATTTAATATTTCACATTGATGCCTTTCCAAACCGGTTAATAAGCCTGCCTTGGCATTTAAATATATAAAACGGTAGTTATAAAAATTATACAAAACTGATGGAGAAAACTTATAGGTTTTATAGTCCGAGTAATCAAAGAAAAACTTCTCATAGCAAAGGTTTCCCTTAGCTATAGCCCTAGATGAAATAAAGTATTCATAATTCAACCCAATACCTTTTGATCTAATGGATGAGGAAGCTGAAATGCCAAATGATTTCAATCCCTCATAGTGTTTGCCCTGAGCCTTACATATTACTGAAATAGTTAAAAGTATAATAATCTGGATTGCTGCTATACAGTATCTAAAATTCATTCTTTGTTTTGTTAATTAGCCTTATAATTTTATATCCCCTTTTTTTTACCGGGGACAATTTCTATATCAGTATGAGCCTCTCTACCCATTAATAGGCCATTCCAATCTTTAAAACCTATGGGTTTGTCTATTTCTATCTTTCGTTTTGAAAGAAGCCCTTTAAACTGAGAAACAAAATCTTTTATTGAATCCCTGTCATTCTTTATTGTATAAACATGCTCTAGGCCATTCGAATAGATTTGTTTGAAGGATAATTCCGGCGATTTCAAATTTATATAAACTGGTTCAATTGGGAAATTATTGTCTATTTTTTTTGCAATTTTTATATCATGCAAATAACCAGGGACATCGTTGTCATTGACCAATATAATACGTGCATCATAATCTTTGGGGAGTGCTCTAACAAAATAATGAAGGTATTCCCTAACGCTACCATCGATAGAGATGCCCAAAATATTTGCATTCTCAAATTTATTTTTTCCCTTTTCGTAATATTTAAGCTGCATATAAGATAAAACATCTATCGGGGACTCTCCTACCACAATAGCCTCGATGGGGTTAGATTTATCATAATTGGTGTGCCAAAGCGAATGGGTGAGGTCACTGTTTTTACCATTTACCTTTACCCCCTCCCCTCTTATCGATACCCCTCTTATCTCCTCTCCATGAAAACAAGGGAACAACACATTGGTCTTACTTTGATAAGTATTATTGAAAATACGGCCTACAAATTTTTGTGACTGAAGCATGTCTTTATTAAGACCCCGCTTTTGTAAATATTCAAAATCATCTAGCTTACGGGCATTATAAAACGAAAGCCTGAAGATATGTGTACTAGTCTTTTCCAGTTCCAGGTCAACACTATAATGCCGAATATTAGGGCTTTTATTTGAAAGAATTGAAGCTACCTGCTGCCATTCATTTTGAGAAGGGTTGCCCCCAAATTTATCTAACCTGTTTTTAACAAATAGAATTAAATCCCCAACCTCATCAGAGTTAAGTACAAAATAGAGCTCCCGACCAGAAGCCTTATGGTTGAATATACACACTTTCTCACCGTCAGAATGCCTCAAAATTAAATGCTTTCTGGTTGATTTTTTCGTATCTGTAGAATATCCATTTGAAAGGGCAAAATCAGATATGCGTATCTGATTTTTTGCTTTTTCAAAATTGACTTCATAATTCATACATAAAGGCTTTACAAAACTTGTAATAGTACAAATGTAAAAAAACTATTATTTATTACAACTTCAAAATATTAAAATTTATTTTATTTTATAAAATGCATATATCAAGATAGATAATACATTAAATATATATTTTTCTCTTGAATAAATAATACTATCCAAAGTTACATATTAAATTTTTATATGTTATCAATTGTTAAAAAATGGTTAAAAGTATTTAGTCATATACTAATATTAATGATTAGAATAAACTTTCAGACTAAGCTTACTCCAAAGTGAAAATTCCTTTCAATTAATTCTCTTTCAACATCCAGTTGATATAGTTTTTATTATTTGCCTTCAAAAGGAAGCTAGGCTTTAATTTTTAAACATTCTGACATGTGGGGAAAAGTTTTCCTCTTCTATTGCAAAAATTGAACTGATTGAAAACTGCTATTTCAACTACCCATACTAGTGCTAGAAGTACTACGATATGATTACTTATTCTCAGGATGAAAGCTTTTATTATTCAGATGCAGATCCAGGTTTATAGTTTGGATTATTTTAATGGGGTATAAACCCTCGTTTCTTTTTTGCTGCTGATAGGTTTTTTGTTTTTGCGGTCCCCATTTGATCCCCATTATCTTTTCTAATTATCGCATTGCCATTTATGGATTTTTTTTAATTTTAAAAGTTATAATTCTTCTACTGGAGAATTGATTTGAAAGTTATTAATGCTTTTTTTTTCGCTCAAAAGCCTGTAAAATGATTAAAATTGATTTTCGGGATTCAGGAACTCTGGAAACTTTAAATTGAAAAAGGATTGCTGAAGATTTGCTTTTTAATATTTCATTATACCTCAAATAGTCTATGGATAAAGACTTTGACGTAAAACTTAAAACAGCTACCGTTTCCATCCAAATTTTAACAGTGGACGGCAAGCGGATGACAAAATCGGTGTTTAATCAAATCATTGCAGCTCCCTGTCTGGATATTCAATGTAAATTCATCGGCGATGAACTGTTTGGCTTTGTCAAAGATAATGATGGCACCCGTTATCTTGTTTGGATTATAGGCGGAAAGCTTCGAAAAACCAAGCTCAGAAATGCTTCTGAAATAAATGAACATGGCACTGGCCTTTTTGGCCAACAATTTTGGAATTTAACCTCCTCCGATAAAAAAGTACTTACGGACCTTTATACTGCTTTTCTACATACGCTTATGGATAAGCAAGTTTTCATTTCTATCTGATTGGATATTCACCATCCTTTCTTTAGCTTTCATTTTATTTATTAATACTGTTAATTATTTGTTGAATTAATTCATCATAATAATATTTATAGTCTGAATATGTTGTATATTTACATCAAATTAAAATATCATGTTTCATTCCGAGCCCTATTATTCCTTACCCGACACGGAGCTTTTAAAGAAAGTGGGGGATTTTATTAAAAGGACACGCCTGGAGCGCAACATTACCCAGCAGGGGCTTGCCTTTAAAACAGGCTTGGACCGCAGCTCCATCAGCGGAATTGAAAACGGGAAAGGCATCAATTTTTTATCCCTGATCCAGATATTACGTGCCCTGGATAAATTAGAACTTCTTGCTGCCTTTTTTGAAGAAAGTGCCATCCAAATTAGTCCAATAACTATGGTAAAGCTTCAGGGGAAACAACGTAAATATGCTTCTTCATCAAGATCTCCTCACAAACCTAAAAAAGAACCGGAATGGTAGCAGCAAAGGTAAACCTGTGGAACCTTCCTGTGGGAGTTGTTCTTTGGGATCAGGACAAGAAAATTGCCCATTTTGAATTTGAAAAAAGCTTCCTGGATAAGGAGCTCGATATCTCCCCCTTAATGATGCCCGTTGAATTTAGCAGGAGCTCCTCCCCTATCTATAATTTCCCTTTGCTCCCCTTTGAAACATATAAAGGCCTTCCCGGTTTACTCGCCGATTCGTTACCGGATAAATACGGTACTTCGCTGATCAATGAATGGTTGATTAGCCATGGAAGGGATACCAATAGCTTCTCTCCCGTTGAACGGCTGTGTTATATTGGAAAAAGAGGAATGGGTGCCCTGGAGTTTGAACCGGAACTGGATAAAAACTTCCATACCTCTCCCATTGAACTTGCCGATATGGTAAATCTTACCAATGACATCCTTCAAAAAAGGTTGTCCTTAAAAGCAAATTTGAAAGGGGAATCAGAAGAAGCTATAATAAAAATTGTCCATGTCGGCTCCTCCGCAGGAGGAGCAAGACCCAAAGCGGTAGTTGCCTACAATGAAACTACCGGCGAAATATTTTCTGGACAGGGGGATGCCCCCATTGGATTTTCTCAATGCCTCATCAAATTGGATGGTGTATCCAATGAATCCCTGGGTGATCCAAAAGGATTTGGGAAAATTGAGTTTGCATATTACAAAATGGCCACGGATTGTGGAATCCAAATGTCCAAATCAACCCTTATTAAAGAACAAGATCGGGCACATTTTATAACCACGCGTTTCGACCGTTTAACTGGCAACCAGAAACTTCATATGCAGACATTATGCGGGATAGCCCATCTGGACTATAATAACCCGAACATTTATTCCTATGAACAAGCATTTCAGGCCACGCGCGCTTTAAACCTCCCCTATCCTGATGCGCAGCAGTTATTCACCCGCATGGTCTTTAACGATTTAGCCCGCAATTTTGATGATCATACAAAGAATATTTCCTTTTTAATGGACCAAACCGGGGAATGGAGGCTCTCTCCTGCCTATGATGTTACCTTTGCCTTTAATCCAGGCAACATGTGGCTGCAACGCCACCAACTTTCCATCAATGGAAAACGGGATGGATTATTAGAGGAGGATTATCTGGCAGTAGCCAAAAAAATGAGCATAAAAAAGCCAAAAGAAATAATTGAAAAAGTGAAGGATACCCTTAAAAAGTGGCTGGAATATGCTTCCGAGTGCGATGTCGATCCAATGCAGTCACAAGCAATTGAGCAACTCATTAACCCCACCGGCTCTCATTAAAATTCAGAGCTTGTTTCTGTTCATTTTATGTATTTCACCATACCGGTTTATCCCTTCTATCCATTTCATAGGTAATCCTTTTTTTTGCTTTGAATTGCCAGGTTTGAAATTCAAGGAATTGGATTAATTTCCCCTTATTCTACCTGGAGGATCATATTATCCTTCACAAAGTTGGATTTTTCACATTCTATATGACTGCTTTACTCCTCCCCCTTTTTACTTTTCAGGATCGGCAGGTCTTATTTTCCCCGACTTTCATACATTGGTTGCATTTATGTTTATATCTCTGGGGCTATTCACTTCTTATTGCCAACAACACAATTGGACTTTTTCGATTTCCGGGTATCATTCTATCCGCTTGACATAACCAATTTATTGAACAAATGTCTAAACAACGATTTTGGGGATCTGCAAGGTCATGCCTGGCGGTTTTCAAAAAATTCTCCATCCTCCCTCCTATCGGATAGTATTTTTTTGAAAAACCTTGCAGTTCCTATCGTGTGTTTGCTCCTGGTTCAAAAATTAAATTATGTCTCACGTTAAAATTTAAAACCATGAAATCGTTAAACAAAACTCAATTAATCGGAAATGTTGGTCAAGTATCAGAAATGAATGAACCTGCAGGTAAAAAAGTAATAAACTTTTCACTGGCTACCAATTTCCAGATGAAAGACGAAAAGGGAACCAACAAGACCGTTACCGACTGGCACCGGCTGACTGCCTGGGGGAAAACTGCTGAGTTAATAGCAGAGCATGTGAAAAAAGGATCCTACCTGTTTGTGGAAGGGTATCTGAAAAATAACCC
The DNA here is from genome assembly GCA_020048915.1 of Bacteroidota bacterium. Lineage (GTDB taxonomy): Bacteria > Bacteroidota > Bacteroidia > Bacteroidales > JAAUTT01 > JAAUTT01. The sequence continues at coordinate 13,384 of JAIFLU010000247.1, forward strand.
TTATCAGGATGAAAAAGGGAATAAATTCCAAAACACCACCGTGGTTGTGGAAAATTTCATCCTGCTATCCTAAATCAAAAAAAGAAGGGTTTCCCTGATGGAGACCTTTCTTTTGTATTTCACCGTGTCGATATACTGAATCATCTTCATTTCATTGAATATCGAATGGATTATAGCCCCAAGGTAATCAAATCATCCCTAACCTGCCCCAATATAACCCCCAGCCAATTATACCCTTTCCAGCTGTTATCCACATATTTCTGGCTATAGTGTTCCGATAATTTCGTACCTAGTACATTATCCTGGATATTGGTATAAATAAACATTCCATCGCCCAATTCTAATAATTCCTTTCTTAAATCAGGATGCTGGCTAAATTTTGAATAAGTCCCCAAATAGAGAATCCTTGGACAAAAGTGTAGCCAACCTTCAGAATTAACCTTTTTTAGCATCGTAATGACCCCATTTTGAACTTTGGCTTCGTGAGTGGATATAATGACGTTTGCAAGGGCCTCCTTCCCAAAAAGCAGTGCTTTCTGATAAAAGGTATATTGCTCTAAACTGAGAAATTTTTGCCCATGAATATAAAACTCCGATGCATAATCGGGAGCGAAAACGCTCTTTTCTTTAATAAATAGTTGATTGCTATTTTCTGGAAGGGGGTTATTTCGAACCTGAGAATACGATGAATTTTCTGCAAGAAATAAAGTCCGAAGTCGAGCCTCCAGCTTTTTTTGATATTTTGGGAATTCCTCGGTTGCCCGTTTGTAATCTTCCGGATCTTTTGGGTTATAGTTTACCCCCAGATACTCTTTTGGTGAAACAGTTCCATCGGGAAAAATCCGAATGAGAAAAGTAGTATTATTCGGAACAGAAGTAATCAAATCGATGCAGGATTCCAAGGGGTTTAAATAATTCAACGAATAGCGAATTTTAACTCCATCCCTGGAATTTATAATCCCATAGTTTTCGAATTTTTCAATTGATAGATGATATTTATCGAGGTATTCTTTAAAGCTATTAATTAAAATATCCATCACCCATTTATAACCATTAAATTTAGGATCAAATCAAAGATATAAATTTTGAGATTTATTTACTTAATTCAAGTAATTTAATACCGGATAATGTATACCGAAATCCAAGAAATTTTCTAGATATGGAATTCATATTGAAAGAATTATTTGAATTTAGTTTAAATATTTGAATCACATTTAATATTAAACTTTCGTTATTTGAACGAAATAATTAGTTAATTATAATAGTTGTCTTTTTAAAAGCAAATAGGAGTTGAATTCGAATATAAGAATGAACAATTATGAATTTGAATTATCTTTGAACAATTAAATATTAATTTTTTAATCTGCCTATTCAATACATATTTTGAATTTAGATATAAGTTTTAAATATTAATAATTGAACGTATAATTGATATGATATTTTCAAGTGGTACCAAATTATTCAATATTTATTGCGTAAATAACTCCTTTTGTTTTAACAACATTGAACTAATTTTTACCAAATTCATAATGTATAAATTTCACAATCTTATTAATAAACATACTTTGATTCAATCGTATTATATTCTATTTTAGTTATTTACAATTGTATATTTGTATACATTTATTATAATATACATGTATTATTGTGTTCTTATATTTTTTAATGCATGTCATTTTGTATACGTTAATATTTATATATTTTAGTTTATATATTTATGTATACATTCATTAATATACTTTTTATTATATTTATAT
>JAIFLU010000048.1 GCA_020048915.1 Bacteroidota bacterium
TTGAATTTATTAAAACTTTCATCACCTATCGATTATAAGATTTCACAGCGAAAACTGCTACCTGATGGGGAATTCACCAAACAAAAGATCACCATTATGAAAAAAACGCATTAAAAATATCGGGGAGGATATTGGCATATCTTCCCCGACAGGAAACGGCAGGCTTTTTTGCTGAATGGCTGCCGCGATTTATAGTAATTAACTAAAAACTAATCAAAATTATGAAAAAAAAATTCCGTTTAACACGGGGATGGCAAAATAATGTCAATCTCCGGAAAATTTGGATGACTATGAAACTAACTGCTTTTTTGTTACTATTTACAGTAGCACAACTAATTGCATCTGAAACTTATTCGCAGGCAACAAAGCTGACTTTACAGTTGAAAGATGCAAGCCTGAAAGAAGTATTAAATAAAATTGAAGAAAGAAGCGAGTATTTTTTTCTCTACAATAGTAAACTGGTTGATGTAAACCGAAAGGTGAGTGTTGATGTAAAGGAAGAAAAAATCAGCAACTTGTTAAGTCAATTATTTCCAGAAAAAGACATAGCCTTTTTTGTAGTTGACCGGCAAATTATTCTTAGTCCCAAAAAAGATGCCATTGAGTTAACAAAACTCCAACAAAAGATCACAGGTACAGTAACCGATGCAACCAATGGAGAAGCCATAACTGGTGCCAATGTTATTATTGAAGGCACAACTGCAGGCACAGTTACAGATATTAATGGAAGATTCAGTCTTGAAGTACCAAAGACCGACGCCGTTCTGTTGGTTTCATTTCTTGGTTATAATACCGAACGCATACAATTTACCGGACAGTCGGCAATTGAGGTTAAACTTGTGCCCGATATCACAAAATTAGAAGAAGTGGTGGTTGTAGGTTATGGTACTCAAAAGAAAAGAGATATTATTGGTTCAGTGGCCAGTATCAACGAGAAAGATATTCAGGCTACCAAATCACTTAATTTTCTTGATGCATTACAAGGAAAAGCGTCGGGTATCACAATACAAAACACCAGTGGTACCCCGGGAGCCCCAGTTAAAGTGCAAATCCGAGGTGTACATTCAATTAATTCGAGCTCAAGTCCGCTATGGATTGTGGATGGTGTACAAATAATTTCTGACAACATTGGTAAAAGTTCCGAAAATGTAGTTGCACAATCACCTTTTGCCTCCATTAACCCAAATGATATTGAGTCAGTTGAAGTGCTTAAGGATGCTGCTGCAACTGCAATTTATGGCTCCAGAGGGTCTAATGGTGTAATAATTATAACCACGAAATCCGGCAAAAAAGGTTCTGGTAAACTTGCAATTGATTATTCAACAGGTATATCTGAATTGTCCAGATCAATTGATAGCAGGGGATTAGCAAATACCCAAGAATGGTTTGCGATATCCGACATGGCTCGTGCAAACAGTGGACAAAGTCCATTTGATCCGACGATTGCCCTGGGTGCCGCTTATAGAACTCCAATTACAAGAGAAGATGCTATAAACACCCAATCCGACTGGGCATCAATTGCTTTGCGTGCTGGAAGTTTTCACGATATTAATGCATCAATTAGACAAGGTTCCGATAAATCGGATATTTTTGCTTCTTTAAACTATAGAAAAGATAATGGGATAAACGTTGGGAACGATCTTAGTCGAATTACCGGCAGGGTAAATGTAAATGTAAAACCTTTTTCCAATTTTGATTTAGGAGCTCGTCTAAACCTTTCGTACGTAGAAAACTACAGGACTAAGGATAAATCAGGCAACCCCGGTGGTCAGGCAGGAAATACCGGTAGTTTTACTGCAATAGTTGAGGGAGCTTTACCGTGGTACCCCATTTATGATGCCAATGACCCATCGGGCTTTTGGAACCCAAGCGCCGGAAACCAGGCTTTGGCTACCCGACGAGATCTTCTACTCGATAAAAAAGAACAATATCGGGCGCTGGCTAATATTTTCGGCGAATATTCAATTCCATTTATGAAAGGATTGGCTATACGAGCAGAAGCTTCTCTGGATTTAATTCAGGATAATGGGGTAAATTTCAGGTCACCTTTGGTTACTTTTCCAAACCAGTCGTCGGTGTATGAAGGTTCCGTTACAGCTCGTTCCTATAATTATAACTCTTATCTGAAATACGATAGAGAGTTTAATAACAAACATTCTATTCAAATAACTGCCGGAACAGAAGCACAGGTAAGATCGAGGTATAACTACGAACTATCGGGTCTTGATGTTGTTGGCTATAATCAATCAATTGGAGACGCTAATCCGGGAACCATCCAGCAGGCAAATGCATATGAAAGCAATGAACGCTATATACAGTCGTTTTTTGGAAGGATAAATTATAAATTTAACGATAGATACCTTATTGGAGGAAGCTTTCGAAGAGACGGGTCCTCAGCATTCGATCCTGAAGTACGTTGGGGTAACTTTGCAGCACTTTCAGGAGGTTGGATCTTAAGTGAGGAACAGTTTTTCAGCAGATTTAGGAAAACTGTCAATTTATTAAAGCTAAGGGGGAGTTTCGGGCAAACAGGTAATGAATCAATTCCTAATAATCAAAATATCACAATACTTAATAATAACTCCGGAGATCGATATGGCCCCGTCGCAAATGCCGGAACAAGTTATAATGTCGGAAATAAATCCATTACATGGGAAAAGACGAATAGTTATGATTTAGGATTAGACTTTGGTTTGATGGAAAACCGCATTTCAGGGTCTGTCGCATATTATCTTCAGCAAGTTCAGGATCTTTTATTAAAAGTACCAACCCCTCCTTCTGCAGGAATAAATGATGTTTATGACAATGTAGGCGATCTTGATAATTATGGTTGGGAATTCAATATTTATTCATCCATTATTTCTAAAACCGATTTCAAATGGAATGTCGATTTTAATGTTACTACCAACACGAATAAAATTCAAAAACTCACACCGGAGCTTGAAGCTTCAAAAGGCAATGTTTTATTTGTTGGTGGCAGACTGGATCTGTTCAAAGTTGCTGAATATGCTGGCATAGATCCTGAACGTGGAGTACATATGATTAAGGAGTTCGATTATGCTGTATTTCAGGAAACAGGAAATATCGTTTATACAGGTCGAAATATACCATTTACCGAAACTAATTCAAAACTCTACCAGGTTGTGCAAACTGATAAATCGAGGTTGCCAACTTATTTTGGAGGTATTTCTAATTCGTTCTCATACAAAAATTTTGATCTTAATATTTTTGTTAATTTCTCAGGAGGTAATTGGATTTACGATTTATACGAAAGAAAAATTACCAATGTTGCCAATGAATATTGGAACCTGAAAGCGGATTTGTTAACTGAATCATGGATGCCGGGGAAAAGTGATGCAAAATACCCACTTCTTTTTACTGAATCAGGCGGCGCTCCAGCCACTACAGCTTGGGATCCTGCCGCGGTAGATCCAAACACTGGGTTGAATGGTTGGTGGAGAAACCCTGATGTTGAAACCCTGGCTTTTCCGAATGCCCGTGAAACTTACGATAAAAATGGAGGCGCTCCACTATCAAAATATCTGAAAAAAGGCGATTATCTCAGAGTAAAGACTATCACATTGGGTTATAACCTGCCAAAACAACTCCTGAGTAAGATTCGAATTCAGAATATGAAAGTATATATGTCAGCACATAACATTCTTACTTTAACCGGGTATACCGGTTGGGATCCTGAATCAGACAGTTCAGGTGATTTTACCCCTCTTACAAAAAATTACACGGTGGGGGTGAATATTGCATTCTGAAAAGGAGACTTAAATTAGAAATATTTAATTCTTAATGAACAATTTACATTGATGATTTTAACTATGATAATGTTTAAAATATGAAAGCAAAAAATATTTTCAGAATTTTTATATACCTGCTTATGGGTATAATGTTAGTCCCTCTTAATTCATGTAAAGAGGAGTTTTTTGAACTAGACTCTCCACCTATATCTGAAATAAAAACAGTTGGTGATCTTGAACTATTGATTAATTATCCATATAAAAATACATTCTTATCCTCCAATGGAAGTGGCGAGTATGTAATAAGCTCAATGACTCATTTTGTTCATCTGATGATGAGTGATATGGTAAGAGTGATCAACGTAAACAGTGGATTCAGTACAGGACAATTGTATAACCGTCAGACTGACCAACTGGTGCCTCAGGTTACAAATACTTATGCCAACGCATATAATACTATTTCAGCTTGTAACTATATTATTGACTTTATCGAGAAACAACCTTTTCCAAATGCATCTGCTGAGCAAGTAACAAAAAATATCAACAGAGTGAAAGGAGAAGCTCTGTTTTTAAGAGCCTTCACATATTTTTATCTTGCGCAATTGTTTTGTCCTCCTTATGATCCTTCCGGAAGTAATGATACAGAAACACTGGTTTTGCGATTGAAGTTTGCCGATGACCTGAATACCGCAATGAATAATAGTCCGGTACCAACCAGTGCTATCTATGCCCAAATTGAAACAGACTTTAAACAGGCTAAAGAGCTATTACCTCTTGAATGGGCTACTGGTATGCCCGAAGCTTATAAATTCGGGCGGGCTACACGTCATGCAGCTATGTTTTATCTTGCCAGAACTTTACTACATAAAGGAAATTATACTGAAGCCTTAACTGAACTTGAAAGTATAGTGAATGATCCGCTGAAATCACGGAAATTGAGCGCCAATTTGGTATCCTTATTCGAAAATAACAACGTTAATGGAATTGGAGATCCGGAAGTTATTTTATATGGCTTTTATGGTGACCCATTAAGGGCTAGTCTTAGGCATCAGGTGCAATTCCACTATTTCTACAACAAAACTTTTTCCGATCCCTCACTCTTTAGAACTCCATGGGTGGTTTCATTTGATAATAGTGTTTTATTCAAGTGCAAAATAATGGATCGTCTGGACACGGATCGTCAATTAACGACCGAATGGACCAGGGATAAAAGATCAAAACTCTATTATTCCTGGAAAGGAGCCGACCCTTCTTTGTCCCTTAAAAATCCAGCCAATAAGGAATATATTACAGGTGAGGCATTTGTTCCTTATATAGGAAAAAAGGACGCTATTCTGATGGGAGATAAATATTTCAGGGTACCTAAGTATCAGAATATACCTTTTGTAAGAAGTGCTGAAGTCTATATTTTGATAGCTGCAATTAAAGCTTACCAGAATGATGGTGCCGGGGCCGCTGTGAGTCTCAATTTGGTGCGCAAAAGATCATGGGACGAGACTTTAAGTGGTCCATTTGTGCCACTGGCTAGTGCAACATTCGAAGATGTAGATTGTGAGTGGATTAAAGAGCTTGCTTTTGAATCCGACAGGATATCTTTCCTTCAAATGTTTCGAAAACCTATTGGCCCTGCTGAAAGGCAAACAGCTCCTGTTGAAGCACCTTATCCAAATTTTTACTGGAGACTGCCTCTTAGCGAGACCGATTTTAATTCTCCCAAATAGCAACTAATAGTTAATCAGTAAATCACTTTGGTTTACTGGTTTCTTTTCATTTTTATAAAGAGGAAATAGGTATGTAGTAAAGTATTCACTTTTATCTATTTCCCCAAATCATTATAATAAATTAACTATGAAAAAACTAATTACCATACTATTGTTGTTGAATTTATATTTGACAGGCCATTCACAAGATAATGTTTTTTTTCCGCCAGATGCCAATGTGGTTGATGTTACCAAAGCTCCTTATTTTGCCGACAATACAGGAGCAACCGATGTAACTGCAAAGATCCAGATGGCAATGGATAGCGCAGGATCTAAAAATCTGATTTATCTTCCAAATGGAACTTATCTGGTTTCTAACACCATTAAATGGCCAGGAAAACAAACCAGAGATGTATTGCAAGGCCAAAGTACAGCAGGTACCATTATTAAGCTTGCCGATAATGCTTTGGGTTATGGTAATTCAGCAGCAACTAAAGCCGTTATTTGGACCGGAACAGCACCTGCTCAGCGATTCCACAATTCCATTCGCAACCTTACCGTTAATACAGGTACCGGAAACCCTGGCGCTACTGGAATTCAGTTTATGGCCAATAATCAGGGTGGAATGGAAAAAGTTACCATTATCTCTGGCGATGGTGCTGGTGTATATGGATTAGATTTAGGTTACTCCGATGAACAAGGCCCATGTTTAATGAAGGATATCAAAGTGGTTGGCTTTCAAACAGGCATACGCACAAAATTTGGGGTTGATGGTGTTGTAATGAGTAATATTATCCTAGAAAACCAAACCCAATATGGTCTATATAATGATGGTCAATGCTTGAGTGTAGAAAATTTGCAATTTACCGGAAGTGTACCTGGCGTTGACAATAGGGGTTCAGGAGTGTTAGCCATTATTAACTCAACATTTACAGGAACGGGTAATGCATCTTCATTCGCTGCCATTACAAACAGCAAGGGCATGTTTGCCCGCAATATAACTACAACAGGATTTTTACAAGCCATTAATAATGCTCCCTCTGGCATCGGCATACTCACCGGAGCAGCCAATATCACGGAATTTGTTTCTCACAATGTATTAGGCCTGTTCACTTCGATAAAAACGTCGCTTAATTTACCAATATTACCGACACCGGAAATTCCTCTGGCAGATTTAAGTGATTGGGTTAATGTTAAAAACTATACACCAAAAGATACAGTTCTGTGGGGGAGTCCTCAAAAAGATTGGACACCTGCCATCCAGGCCGCTATTGATGCCGGTAAATCTACTGTGTATTTCCCGGCAGGCAATAAATATACTTTTTTTGATACGGTTTACGTGAGAGGAAATGTAAAAAGGATCATTGGTCTTGAATCTGAAGTGAGAGAATATGGTGCTGCTAACGGTAAACTTGTAATAGCCGATGGAACATCTCCGGAAGTTATTATTGAGAAATTCGACTCACATTATGCGCAATGGAAAGTAATTCATAAAAGCAATCGCGTTTTGGTTCTTAAAAATATTTGGATGGACAGGCTTACCGTTGAAGCAGGAGCTGGAAACGTATTTTTGGAAGATGCCCGCATCGATCGTATAACTACTGCTGCCGGAACAAAAGTATTTGCCCGGCAACTAAACATGGAAAGTGCCGACAATCCACATTTATTTGATAATTCAGGTACTTTATGGATATTGGGTGTTAAAACTGAAGACGACGAAACTGTTATTACTACAAAAAGTGGTGGAAAAACAGAACTTATTGGAGGATTTGTCTATGCCAATAAGGCATACAATATAAACAAGGTGATGTTTAGGAACGAAGAGGGCGCTATGTTTTCGGGTACTGTAGGAGAGTATGAAATCAGGGATCAACCTTTCCATCCTGTTGAGGAAACACGCGATGGCGTTACCAGACTTCTTAAACGTGGTCAGGCATATTCAAGAGGTGGAGCAGGTATGGTGCCTCTTTACACTGCTTACAGACCAGTAGCAGCAGCAGTTCCTAACGGAGCTCCATCAGTTCTTTCCGGCACTGTATTGCGTTACGATCAAATAAAGTTAACATGGATCGATAATGCTACCAACGAAGATGGTATTATAATTGAACGCAAAGTTGGAAATGGTAGTTTTATGCGGTTTGATATGGCCTATGCCAACCAGCTTGCCTATAACGATTCAACCATGTTGCCATCGACCACTTATTCTTATCGCTTGCAATCAACAAATTCTAAAGGACAATCGGCGTATTCAAACACAATCACCTTAACTACCTTGGCTGCACCACCTATACCTGCAGTACCTACCAACCTTACTGCCAATATTAACGGTGCTAATATTAACCTCACATGGACCGATAATGCTAATAACGAAGCGGGTTTCAAAATTGAGCGCAGGGTATTATCAGCTACTGACACAACACTTTTTACTCAAATAGCCTCGCTGCCGGCAAATACTACCAGTTTTTATCAGGTAGGCCTTGCAGGGAGCCAAACTTATGAGTATCGTATTAGGTCGTACTTCGAGATAAGCCACTCTGATTATTCAAGTGTAGCATCGGGGTCAGTAGTTACTGTTTCCGACCTTCGGGTTCATTGGAAATTCGAAGAAGAATCAGGAACTGTTGCCGGTGATGCCAGTGGCCGTTCCAACAATGGAACGCTAAAGAACGCTTACTCTTTCCCAAGCAGCAGTATTGGCGTTACAGGTAAAGCCATTGCAATGGATGGCGTTGACGACTATGTTCAAGCATCCAATAGCAATAGGTATATACCATCTGATAATTATCCATTCACGATGTCGGCATGGGTAAAAACTAAACAAAGTGGTGTGGTTGTTTTTATGGGCGATCAAGACAGGACGGACATTGGATATTATTTAGCTGTAGCTTCCGATGGAAGGGCCAAACTTGAATCCATGATCAATGGGGTTAGCGGCAATGTAACAGGCCCAATCATCAACGATGGCAATTGGCATCTTATTACAGGGGTTTTCGAAAGTGCTGCGAGCCATAAATTATATATCGACGGAACACTTAGTGCAACCCTCGCCGGAAATTTTACTTATCATCGTTATATGACTCGTTTTGATGTTGGTGCTAAAGATTTGAAAGGCTCAATATCGTTGCGGTTAACAGGCGCAGCAGACGATGTGCGTTTATACAGCAAGGCGTTGTCTCAAGCAGAAATAACAAGTCTATACGGCATTACAATTCCGGTAATGACAAAGGTAACCGCGGTAACTGTTAGTCCAGTATCTGCAAGTATTAACGTGCCGGCTGCACAACAGCTCACAGCAACGGTGTCACCCTCGAATGCCACCGATAAGAGTATTACATGGAATTCGAGCAATACATCTGTAGCCACAGTAAGCTCAACCGGACTGGTAACGGGTGTGGGTCAGGGAACAGCAACTATTACCGTTCGAACTGTAGATCAGGGTAAAACAGCAACTAGCGCTATAACGGTTAATGTTACTAATATTCCGGTATCCGGGGTAACACTAAATTCTTCTCTGATAGGTCTGAACGTACCGGCTACTTATCAGCTAAATGCAACAGTGGCTCCATCTAACGCTACTAATACGAATGTAACATGGAGTTCGAGCAATACAGATGTAGCCACCGTAAGCTCAACAGGTCTTGTTACAGCTACAGGCGCCGGAACAGTAATTGTTACAGTTACAACTGCAGATCAAGGAAAAAAAGCTATTTGTGCATTTACTGTATTCAGCCCCGGTATGCTATCAATTACTACAACACCAGCCAGTGGTAATTACAATCTCACCACTGAAGGCACCATGGATTGGGCGAAGTGGGGTCGTGCATCGGTCTCAAATTTCGATCACAAGGCAACTGGCGGTTCTAAAATCAGCACTTGGACTGCAGTTTCTACCGGTCAGAATCGCCATAAGACTGATAACGATACGCACACGTGGACTGATGGAATGCCAACAATCTCTGCAACAGCTAATAATGGTATGGTTCGCACAGGTGGTGGAGCTGGTAAAGGTTTTGAATTTACGGTTGAAGCAGGCACAACCCCGCGAACAGTGAAGGTATACCTGGGCAATCAGTATAATGCAACCGGTTTACTTAACGTTAGTTTGGACGATGCCAGTGTTACAGCACAACAATTAAACATTTCTGCAGCCGATGCTATTGCTACTATACAATTCTCGGCTGGTAGTGCCACAAAATTGCGTATTCGCTACACAACACTTAACAATACAGGCAACGTATTTTTATGTGCTGCCACGTTGCAAGATGGTTTAAATAGTGCTATGGCTGGAGCTTTCTCTCAAAAACTGGCGACTTCAAATTTTGATAGCGAATCATTATTAACTGATAATGTGAGCATAAAGTTTTATCCAAATCCTGCCAGTTCAGAATTGTCAATTGCTCTTTCCACAGCGTTCGAAGCGCCGGTGTCGGTTACTATTTTCGATTTGAATGGAAGGTCGTTGATTAGTAAAATTTTGAATCCCGGCAACCTTATTTATCATGTTGATATTAATAATCTTGATAAAGGCATGTATATAATTAGTATAAGCAACACTACAGGCAGTATTTCGGAGCGGTTCATTAAAGAATAACTCTGTTACAGAGGTAAAAGATCCGGACACTGAGACTTCGGTGTGAGCTCAGTCGAACGCTTGTCCAAGTGTCCGGCCATTTGTCAATCAGGTACGTTTCGACAGGCCAAACGACCTGATTGATACTTTTTACAGCCTCATTTTCAGTCAAATCAATTATAGATTTCAACAAGTGCATAAATGCTCTCTTTTAATAATGCGTGAGGTATGTTTAATCGAATAGTCATGTTTTTTATTTTTTATGTATGCACACTTCAATTGCATGCACAGCACATAAGCCCAGCTTCAATACGAGAAGAAACCTACCTGAATGGAACATGGGATTTTAAAAGTAATGCTTCAGGCGAGTGGACCACCATTCAGGTTCCTGGTTGTTACTCTATTTTAAGGGATGGGAAATGGAATGCTGCTTATTGGGACCCATTTGGTTATCCGCATTCCTGGACGGGGCGCGGTGCCGTGTATCGCAAAAAAGTGCATATTTCTCCGTCAATGGAAAACAAACATCTGACCTTACATATGGGAGGTTGTTTGCAGCATTATACCGTAATTTTTGATGGGAAAGAGTTTCCAGAAGTGCATGATGGATATACAACTGCTGAATTTTCGCTTGGTACGGGTTTCAAAACCGGAGAATACTTGCTTGAAATAAGAATTTCTGAAGAGAAAAGCTGGTTGAATGGCGGAGAAAGTGATGGATTCAGGGGGATATGGCAGGATGTATACCTGAAGGCAACCGACTTGGTTTTTGTTAGCAAAGGGATTTTTGTACAAACATCATTTCCCGACAAAAGCATACAGGTTGAAGTCCCTGTTTCTAATTCCGGTAAAATGCCCAGAGAGGTTTCCGTTCGATGTTTTGTTACAGATGTCGGTAATCCTTCCAAAGTCATAAAAGAGATAGGTGTCGCTAAACAATTCTTAAAAGGGAAAGATAGTGTGATCTTGAAATTATCAACCCAATGGAGCGACCCGCATCTTTGGTTCCCACACGATCCTCATTTATATCAATTGCATACCGTTATTTCTGACCCGAACGGAAAGCAACTGGACTGGCACAAGCAAGTGTTTGGGTTTAGGACCATAAGCTGGGACGGCCCCAATCTTTATATCAATGGAAGAAAACTATATCTGAGAGGGCATGGCGGGCATTTCCTAGGCGATATACAAGGTTCAAAGGAATATTTTGTTACATGGTTCAAAGAACTAAAGAAGCTAGGGGTGAACTTTATGCGGTTACACCTTTACCCACGACAAGCTGCCCTTTACGAAGCGGCAGACGAGGTAGGCTTTTTGCTGGAGTCAGAACCAGCTTTTCATTTTAAAGTTCCTGAGGATCAGGAATTCGCCAAAAAAAACATCTGGGTAATATTATTGTTGATCAGCGAAATCATCCTTCAGTCATCATGTGGAGCGTGTCTAATGAACTCCGATGGAGTGGTGGTGGCGAAAAACCCTGGCTTATTGAACATGCCAAAAAACTTGATCCTACCAGGCCTGTATTTTCTTCAGATTTCAGCGAGTTTTCCACTTCAGGAGATTTGCTGGGGCATCATTACAATAACGATTCCGTGTTTGCAGAATGGGAAAAGTATGGACACAATAAGCCAATGATATGGGACGAAATGGGAAGCGTGTGGCAACCTACGAGACCATTATCAAACGGTACTACCGGATACGAAGTTAGCAGCCAGGACCATGCCACCGGCCTTTACAGAGATGGTCATGATGAGATTGGCTACGCTTTCAAAATGATCAGGGAAGGAAAAATGATCAATGGAAAGCTTCACAGGGTTAATGCCGTTATCCCATGGGATCTTAGTTACGTATTTTTTAGATGGCCTCCCTATAACCGGTTCAAAGGCATTTGCTTGCAACCTCCAAAGCCAGGTGCAAAAGGAACAAGCCCTAACCATGTATTACCCGCCTGTTCGCCTTTAAACATTTGGGACCCCACGCTTCCCGTACTCGAACCAAACCCCGGATTTTATTTATTTCAGCAGGATCTGAAAGATATACGGTTTTGTCAGGAATCACAGAATCTCCAGTTTTTTCCTGATCAAAAGATACAGTTAAAAACTCCTCTTTTGATGTATGACGATCTCCGGATTACAAGTAAGGTTACTTGTTCGGTGGAGGATTTGGGGGGAAGGCCACTTTCACTCGATACAGTGTTCTTAAACCTGCAACCAGGCGACATTCTTAATCAGGTTAACTGGACATTCACTATTCCGTCGGTTGATCAGCCTATGAAAATAACCCTGGCAAGAACTTTTTACGAAAGAGAAACCGCTGGTTATTGTGAAAGTAAAGAGGCGATGATTTACCCTCGCTTTTCAGCTAAATATATACCCGAAAAAAGGAAAACAATTGGGGTGATTGATACTACCGGCCAAATTCAGAAATTATTGACAAAAGCTGAAATAGCCCATACGGAATGCACCTTCCATCAACTGGATGGAATTGATATTCTTTTGGTAAAAGGCTCAAAGGCTTCGCCTCTTCTAAGCAATTGGATCAAGAAGGGGCTGTGTGTTGCCTATTTTGAGCAGGATACCACCATGCTTCTTCCCGGTGGTGCATATAGGCTCTTAAATGGACCAAAACACCGGATACTTCAGGATATAGGTCAGGAAAACCTGTCTTTTTGGAAAAATGGAAATACTTTTGGTGGCATGCCACGGCCCGTCGAAGGCAATACGCGTTTGGTACTGGCTGGTGATAAAAACGGGAAAACTTCCTCTTTACATGAATGCTGGCAGGGAAAGGGAATTGAAATATTTACCAGCCTGAAATTGTTGGACAACGTTTACCTGGAGCCAGCCGCGGGATGGATATTCAGAAATATCCTCACCAGGCTATTGGAATACAGTCCCTCTGCACAGTTAAGAAAAGTTGCGGTTTATGGTGCTGAAGATTTTGTGAAATATTTTAATAGCGTTGGCTTAGTTAGCAACGAAGTACGGTCGTTGAAACAACTTGACAAATTTGATGCACTGGTGCTTGACGGCAGAAAGGCAATCCCGGAAAAGGACATCATTACACTTAAAAAATTTGGTGAACAGGGGAAAGATATCTTTATCTACCGGGTATCAGAAAGCAGTATTCAAAGTTTCGCGAGGTCGGTTCACCCAAAACTTGAACTTACAAAACCCTACCTGGATGAAAGAAGGCAATGTGTAAAAGCGGTTGTTTCCTGGACATACAAGCAAACACCACAGGACAAGATTGCGTATTATGACGATGTTTTGATACCACAACCATTCGAAAGTAACTATGATCCCCTCCTGAGTGGCATCTCCAATATTGACCTGTATTGGAATGGTGATAACATGTTCGATAAAGGGATCAGGCTTAACGGAACCGATCCTGTTTTTCCACACGGCGAGTCCTCTATTCTAATCTCAAACTGGCGTAACGACTGGAGTATTCCGCCTGCAGGAGGTGAATACATTAATGTGGGTAAAGACATCAGGCGTATGAACTGGTTTTTACAAAGGGATCCGGTACTTCTGCGGGTGCCAAAAGGGGATGGTTCTTATCTGTTTTGCCAACTTGATCTGTTAAATGGCGGAGAAAAAGGTAAATCGCTGGCCCGCCATATATTATCATCCATGAGGTGCCCGTTATCTGTTGAAACTTACTTCGAAAATAGTAACCAGGTCTTCGATTCAGTTGCCTGCCTCGACCAGAAAAAAAGGTTCAATGATATTTATCAGGAGCAGCAAAAACTGGATAGCCTTTCTGCACTACCCGCCATTTTTTATGATCGGGGAAAAGAAACGTCTGCCACCAACAAAGAAAATGTTTTGATGCTTCTTAACAAAAATATGGTTTTTATAGCAGCAGGGCTCACCAGCAAATTGAACGAATCGGCCTATACCCGGTTTTCTGATGCTGCTCAATCGACAGGTACGCTGCTGGCTTCTCTTGAAACGGTTTTGGGAGGCGAAAAACCAGATGTGGTTTTTATGGTGTTTTCATTCGATAATTTAATGAACAATGAAGGCATAATTGACGAAAAAGAATGGACCAAGTTTGAAAACGATTTGCAAAAGCTTATTCCGCAATTAAAAAACACAGGTGCCAAAAAGCTGATGTGGGGTAGCAGTTTGCCAACTTCAGGGAAAATTTACACCACTCAAATCACAAAGGGATACGAGGAGCTAAACAGGCGCATCAGGAATATTATGGAGGGCAATAAATGGTATATTGTGGATTTATACAGTATTGTTGAACAGGATATTCCCGGGATATTTACTAATCCCTCTATAAAACCGGATCAGGTAAAAGCAACTTTAATTAAGGCTATACATGATGCAATAAGGTTTTTCGGGGAGTGATTCCTTTAGTTTAAAGAAATAGTATGAGACCTAAACGCAATAAAAAAAAATGAACATATGGAACGAAGAAAATTCATTTTAACAGCCTCCATGGCAGGAGCAGGGTGTTTCTTATCAGAAAGCAAAGCCATTTATAAAAGTAATCACAAATTCGATGTGCCGGCATACCTTCAGCATGTTTCGGCTGACTTCCAGCGCGATCCGAGGAAAACGAACCTCGATTGGTTTAAAGATGCCCGATTTGGATTGTTCCTGCATTATGGCTTATACAGTATATTGGGAAAGGGAGAATGGTCTCAATTAACAGAGAAGATACCGGTGGCAGAATATGCACGACTAAAAAACGAATTTAAGGCCGACCGCTTTGATGCGGATTTCATTACCGACCTGGCCCTTGAAGCGGGTATGAAATATATCAACATTACCACCAAACATCATGATGGCTTCTGTCTTTTCAACAGCAAATACGATGATTTTACATCGGTACATTCTCCCGCCCGAAGAGATCTGGTTCAGGAACTTTCCGTTCAATGCAATAAAAAAGGATTGGCCTTATTTTTATATTATTCGTACGGAGTCGATTGGAGGCATCCTTACTTTTTTCCCAACCATGTCGGGTGGGATAAATCCCGACCGGATTATGCCTCCGAACAACCGGAGTATCAGTATAAGGAAAAAGCCGATTTCAAAAAATATATTCAATACACGCACACCCAGTTTGGCGAACTTCTTACCCAATATCCAGGTGTTGCAGGTATTTGGCTTGATCCCATCATGGGATTTTATAAAAATCCCGATTTTTTCCCGATTGCTGAAACTTACCAGCACATCCGGTCATTTCAGCCACATACCCTTATTGCTTTTAAACAAGGCGCCAATGGCGACGAAGATTATGTAGCACCAGAAAGAACACCGCGCGCCCATACCGAAGGAGGCCCCTTAGGATTAAAAGTTTGGGAAATGAACAAGTATAAGCCGAAAGAAATTTGCGATACCCTTCAACCCAAGGATATTCCGGGAAGCAGTTGGGGGTATAATACGCTGGCAGATGGGAAGCATGTCAATGAGCATTATGTAGTGAAGATGCTTGAGCAGGCGGCCTCTGTCAATGCAAACCTGCTATTAAATATTGGGCCTAAGGGTGATGGTTCTATTCCCGAAGAGGATATTCTCACATTAAAAAAAATAAAAAAAATCTCATCATATTTGAAATAAAATTTCATACGTTTCTTAAATAATATAATTGAAATGAAGCAATCAATGTTAAAATCAATTTTTGCAGGAGCAACACTAATATCAATGACTTCTCATTGCAATGCAGTTGATAAACCAAAACTCCCCAATATCGTCCTGATTTTTATGGACGATCTGGGGTACGGTGATTTGAGCTGCTACGGAGCATTGCAATATAAAACTCCAAATATCGACAAGCTCGCAATGGAAGGTGTCCGTTTTACCAACTTTGTTGCCGCACAGGCGGTATCAAGCGCTTCCCGGGCTGGTTTGTTAACAGGGTGTTATCCTAACCGGGTAGGTATCTCCGGCGCCCTTTTCCCAAATTCAAAAAACGGTTTAAACCCTTCTGAAGAAATTATTCCCGAAATTTTAAAGCAAAAAAATTACAAGACTGCTGCTGTCGGCAAGTGGCATCTGGGGGATCATATAAATTTCCTCCCATTGCAGCAGGGGTTTGACGAATATTTAGGTTTACCATATTCTAATGACATGTGGGCTGTAAACTATGATGGCTCCCCCTATACCGCAGAACGGAGGGATAGAAAACATGATTTTCCGCCTTTACCATTAATTGAGGGTAATAATTCAGTTCGGGAAATAAAAACGCTCGACGATCAAGCCGAATTGACAACACTATATACTGAGAGAGCTGTGCAATTTATCAGTCAAAACAGAAGAACTCCATTTTTTCTTTATATAGCTCACCCTATGCCTCATGTGCCACTTGCTGTTTCTCCGAAGTTTAAAGGGAAGAGCCAGCAGGGTATCTTTGGTGATGTGATGATGGAAATAGATTGGTCGGTCGGCGAAATTATGAAGGCTCTTAAAAAAAATGGTGTCGATAAAAACACATTGGTGATTTTTACTTCCGATAATGGACCATGGATGAATTTTGGGGCTCATGCAGGCTCAAATGGGGGCCTACGCGAAGGAAAGGGTGCAAGTTTTGAAGGTGGGCAGCGCGTTCCTTGCATAATGAGATGGCCTGGTAAAATAAAAGAAGGGTCTGTTTGTAATAAACTCGCTTCCACGATTGATATTTTGCCAACACTTGCTGCAATAACTGAGTCCTCACTTCCTAAAAAGAAAATAGATGGTGTAAATATTTTACCCTTATTGTTAGGTGATGAAATTGCTAATCCAAGAGAGGTGTTTTATTACTATTACCGCAAAAACAGTCTGGAAGCAGTCAGAAAAGGCGATTGGAAGCTTGTATTTGCACATCCTGGCCGCACCTATGAGGGTTTTAAGCCGGGAGAGAATGGATACCCTGGCCAAACCGATGAAAATTTTGAATATATGGAAGCATTGTATGACCTTCGTCGTGATCCGGGTGAACGTTTTGATGTAAAAGAATTTTATCCTGAAATTGTAAACGAACTATATAATTTAGCCGAAGCGGCCAGGGAAGACCTGGGCGATGATTTAACCGGAAAATCAGGAAAAAATCTCAGACCAATTGGAAAGATAGAAACTGAGAATTAACTAAAAGGGTTTTACAGATACTGCTCTGGCAATTTCGCAATCGTCGCAGACTTTACTTTTGGCCAGAGCCTTTCCTAAAATTAATGTTTTAGTTAAGAGGACCTGAATTGTCCTACAATTTTTTTCAGCACGCAGCAACTGTTTTTTCGGAAAAATTGAACGGATAAAGAATACTGAACTTAAGAATGACAACAAAGATCAAGCGGGAATAAAAACGGGTATTTATATTCGCCCATAGATTGGAGATTCGAAGGATATTTTGACCTCCGTAATAAATTCTCCTATGCATTGCAAATGAGTAACCAATGTCTTGATCAAATCAGGGAACTATTAAATAATTATGGACAGATTGATGTGCTTTGGTTTGATGGCAGGCTCCTTTCAAATTCTCCCAATTTCGAATAAACTTGTCGCTTTTAAATGCTAAACCGGCGAAAAAGTCAAGGTAAAACAAAGTGAAAAAGGAATATCAATAACAGTTGGACCAAACACTAATTTAACCGATATCATTGTGAAACTTGAATTTGAAGGTGAAATAAATATTTCTCAAGTAAGGCAATAAACAAGAAGTGGTTCACCAGCAATAAAATGTAGTTGCATGGTTTTTCTAAAGAAGCAACTCTTCAATTTAGAGGATTTTTTATATTTGTTATTATATAGGATGTATTACAAGTTCGTTATAATTCAATATAAATACTATGATTAACAGAATAAAGAATATCGGAAGCCTTGTATTAATCTCTTTGAGCATTGTTTGTTGTTCGAATGCGCAGACTTCTGTTTCCAAAAACGATAAAAAAACAGTTATTAATCAGGTAATCATCACTGGCGCCGAGCAGACTGCTAAATATCTTCCTTTGCTTGAAGGTAAGAGGGTTGGAATGCTTGTCAATCCAACTTCTATTATTCAAAAAACATCGTTGGTAGATAGCTTGGTGAAACGAGGAGTAAAAATTGTAAAAATATTTGGTCCGGAACATGGCTTCCGTGGGAATGCCAGTGCAGGAGCCGAGGTGAACGACACGATTGATGCAACCACCGGAATTCCGGTAATATCGCTTTATGGCCGAAAAAGCAAACCATCCAAAGCTGACTTGGAATCGGTCGATATTATGGTTTTCGACATCCAGGATGTGGGCGTCCGTTTTTATACCTACATCAACATTCTCCGGAATTTAATGGAAGCTTGTGCCGAAAACAATAAGGAGCTTATCATCCTCGACCGACCCAATCCAAATGGTTTTTATATCGATGGCCCAATTTTGGACATGAAACTGCGCTCAGGTATAGGTCAATTTCCAATCCCTATTCTTCATGGAGTAACTATTGGTGAATTTGCCCAAATGATTAATGGAGAAGGATGGATGGCTGACGAAGTGAAGTGCAAAATTAAGATTATTGCGATGCAGAATTACAGTCATAATAAGCCATATACTTTGCCGGTGCCCCCGTCTCCCAACTTAAACACGCAACAGTCAATTTTACTTTACCCATCGTTGTGCTTATTCGAAGGTACAATTTTAAGTCAGGGGAGGGGAACTTACTTTCCGTTTACCGTTTTGGGAAGTCCGGCCTTAAAAGGTAAATATACTTTTTCGTTCACCCCGGTTTCAATCAAAGGAATGAGTGAAACTCCGCTTCATCAAAACCAGGAATGTTTCGGACTCGACCTTCGGAAATACGATACGGATGAATTTCGCAAGACCAAACAGCTAAACCTAAAATGGTTAATAGAACTCTATACCGCCTATCCTGACAAAGCGAAATTTTTCGATTATACTCAAAGCAACCAGATGGGCAACTTTGACAAACTTGCTGGAACAGTTCAATTAAGAGAACAAATCGTTGCAGGTATACCGGAAGCTGAAATACGCAAAAGCTGGGAGCCTGGTTTGAATCAATACAAAGAAATGCGTAAGAAGTATTTGTTGTATGAGTAATATTGGATTTTAATTCCTGGAATATGAAGTGCTAAGATACTAATTACCGGAAATATAAAAAGGTAGCTAATCGGATCGATTGCTACCTTTTTGGGAATGTTAAGGTAAGCATAAGGTAAATATCTACCTGAAATCAAATGTCAGTTTCATATGTAATTTACCCCCGTGAATTCTGGAAGAGTCAAATTTAGTTGGGAAAGATTGCGGACCGGAAGAAATGGCATCTGTAAATTTTGTTCCAATGGCATTGATGCCATGCAAAAACGATATATCACCTTTCGGATATTCCATCTTTGTTTTTGCCGGGGCTTTTGGTTCATCAGGTGTTAGCATTTTTAGGAAAATATCTTTGCTATGGATGTAAACTTTAAAATCGGGACAATCTTTTCCTGAAATATTTGCCCAATATACTTCGGAGTGATAGCCTTTAAACTCGGGATATTCAAAACCCGATTCCCCTGTAATGGTGTTGTTATAAGCTTTTTCCCACAAGCCAAATTCGACGCCTTTTAATCGGTTTTTATAAACACGGTAAGGGCCATTGCCTAACCATTTCATTTTGGCGATATTTTTTTCGGGATAATCGAATGTTATTCCGGCAAATAAAGAGTTGCCTGCTGGTTGGTAGTTGACATCCAAATCGAGTAATCCATTTCCACGAACTGTCCAGGTAAAAGTATCCTTGTTTTTGTAGCGGGTTTCAATTATTAAATTATTCCCCTCGAAACGTTGGGTTGTTTGTTCCAATTCTTTCTCTCCGCTTACAAAAACGGGTCCGTTTGCCAGGGGAATTATGTTTTCACCATTTTTAATTTGCCGTATGGTTCCGTCTTTTTTGTTAAAGGTAAAAGTCAGTTTATCAGCACTAACAATTAGTTTTTCTTCGTTTTCCTCAAGTGTTGGTTTGGTATCAGATATTTCAGTAATCAACTCGCTGGTTTTTGCTTCAGGATATTTCACCGGCCAACTCCAGGTATTTAAATGCCGGCCATATTGATCGGTTGCTTTAATTCTAAGTGCGTCGTACGTTTGCCAGTCTGAAGGTAAGTTGAGTTGAATGGAACCTTTTTGTCCGGGAGAAAGTTCAATTTTCAAATTTTCCGTATGTTTTATTATTTCCTTATGGGTTTCGTCTGGGGATGAAAAATTAATCCATTCGGCTGTGAAAGTGCATTGATTGAGGTTGGTATAAAAATAGCGGTTTTCAATTCGGAAACTTCCGTTAAAATCGGGGCTGATATACCGTTTCTCGAAATAAACGGGCGACCATATTTCTTTTATGGTAAAAAAGCTTCCCTCTTTTTGCATGTAGGGGCCTAAAATGCCATCGGGGGCATGATTGCCGTCGCTATCGAGCTCTCGGTTGCGGTCGGTTCGTTCTACCGATTCATCGGCAAATACCCAAAGAAAGCCACCGGCACATAAAGGGTTATCCCACATTTTTTGCCAGTAATCGTCTAATCCTGCACCATGACCACCATCGTATAATCCATGCAAAAATTCAGTTGGAAAAAATATTTTACGTTTACTAAATCCATCGAGCGCCAGGTAATTGTAATCGATGTAATGGAGGGTATTGGTCAAATCGTAATCCTGCCAGGGATGTAACACTTTGCGTTTTTGAATATCCAGTTCGGCAAAGTCATCGTTTAGATTGTTGTTTTCGCCCCCTTCGTTTCCGTTGTCCCATAAAATAACAGAAGGGTGGTTTACATCGCGGGCAATCATTTCCTCTAGTAACTTTCGTCCTACCACATCGTCGTACGAAGGGATTTGCCAAGCCGTAAGTTCGTCCAAAACCACTAGTCCCAGGGAATCGCAAACTTCAAGAAAATGTTTTTCAGGCGGGTAATGCGACATCCGAACCGCATTCATATTCATATCCTTCATCAGGTTTACAGCTTCGATGCTGAGCGCTTTCGAAGACGTTCTGCCATATTTGGGATGGAAAGTGTGACGGCATACCCCGCTCATTTTTATGCGGGTTCCATTGAGGTATATACCATCGCTTTCGCGAACTTCAATTGTTCGAAAGCCGATTCGCTCGCTATATTGGTGGATAGTTGCCCCATTTTTATCCAACAGTTTAAAAACTACATTGTAAAGGTTGGGAGATTCCGGGTTCCAGGTTTTTGGGGCGATCATCTTTCCCGAAATTTTTGAAATTCCGTTAACCATCTTTGATTCAAAAGATGTTTCGGTTTTTCCGGCTAGCGTAGCAATTTCAGCTACTACTTTTGTGGTATTTTTAAAATCAGTTATATAAACATCTGCTTTGAAATCACCATTAGCTTTGGCATCGATAGCTACCCGTGCGATATTTTCTTTTGGCTTGGCTTCCAGGTAAACCGGACGAAAAATCCCCCCGAATATCCAGAAATCGGCTTCGCGCTCAGCACGGCTAACAGTTATATTATCAGAATGTTTTTTCACAAAAACCTCCAGTTGATTTTCCTTTCCGGCTTTTACCAATTTGCTGATATCATATTTAAACTGATAAAAAGCCCCCTGGTGAACAGGACCAGCTAATTTGCCATTAATTTTCACTTCGGCATCGGTCATAACTCCATCAAAAAAAATGTTCACCTGCTTGTTTTGCCATGAGGCAGGAATAGTAAACCGATAGCGATAAGTGCCTGTCTCGTTCATCCGGTTTTCGAACTTGTCGTGGCCATAATTATAAGCGCCAAAACCTTGTTGTTCCCAACACGATGGCACTGCAATAGTTGTCCATTTGCCGCTATTCATTCCTGCCGAACAAAAGAACTCCCAGTTGACAGTTTTATCAGCACCGGTTCCTGATAAATAGGATATTTCGGTTTTCTGAGCAAAAAGGGTATGGGAATAAATTAAAATCAAGCTTAAGTAGATTAGTCTCATAACTAAATGAAATTAGAATTTGAAGGAAAAGTACAGGAAAGATTTAAAATCAGGCGTATTCTTTTGCATGAAATACGTTCTTTTAACCGTTAAAAATGCCAATTCTAAAAATAGCTAATTCTACCCAAGGCATTGTAGGCAAAGGCATTTTGTATATATTTGTTTATAACTATCATAAGTATGCCCGAAAACTACGAAATAGCCGACCAGTTAAAAAGGATTACAGAAAGTGATCAGTTTTCGCGGTCGGGAATTAATATATCTTTAATAACGCTGCTGGTCAATGCTACCTTAAATGGGCATAAGCTAAAAGAAGCAGAAATTGGCACGGAAATTTTCGGTAAGTCTTACGATCCTATTAAAAATGACGCAAAAGTTAGGGTCTACATTCATAATCTGCGCAAAAAGCTAACCGAATATTACCTTGGTTCCGGAAAGAATGATTCCCTTATGTTCGAAATTGAGAAAGGGCAGTATTCGGTAAAATTTTTAGTTCCCGGAAAAGAGAAAAAGAAGCTTTTAAAAAGCAATCGGTTATGGGTGGCAGTCGCTTTTTTATTGAGTTTGTTTTGTATTGGTGGTTATTTTGTATGGAAAGCTACTAGTTCGGAGCTGCCAATATGGGAAGGTTACATCCATAAAACGTTCCCAACATCGGTGCTTATTGGCGATCATTTTACCATTGAAGGGCCAATCCCGATAGAAGGTGGAGGCTTGATCCGGGCTTTCAATATTAATTCGGATGCCGATTTTGCAAATTATATTCAGCGTCATCCCGAAAAAGCCTCAAGCATGTCGCCAAACCGATATTCGTATGTCACTAAAATGGGGCCTTATTGTACTAAAACCATTGGTAATTTCTTCAACAACCAAAAAATTCCCTATGAATTGATGCTGAACTCGGAATGGGATAAATCGAAAATTGGCAGCGAAAATATTATCTATGTTGGCCAATTTAAAACGATGGGATTTCTTCGTAATGTTTATAACAATTTTAACAGGAGGATCAGTATTGAAGGGGGTATAGTAAAAGTTACCGGTAAAAACAAGAAGGAATCAAAAACTTATTATTCGCATACTGGAAGTGAAACAATTGATTATACTATTGTTTCGAAAATAAGAGGGCCCAATAAGAATGTTATTACCATGTTTTTATCAGATAACGATATTGGCGTAATTAGTGTTTTGAATTATTTTACTAATACCGATTCGTTGAAATCCTTCAATCGTAAGTACCGGATAAACGATTCGGAATTTACGGCATTGTTCAAAGTAAGTGGATGGGAGCGCACTGGATATACTATGAGCCTTGAACTAATTGATATTAAACGTAAATAACAGGTATCATGCTTTCTTACCTGAGGTCTAAGTAGTTTACACAAAATACTATTTTATGAAGGAAGTATTGGTTAAAGCTTTAAAAGAAGCAGGAAAAATCCAGCGAGATCAATTTAACAAGGTGCATACGATTGATCAAAAAGAATCAATCAGCAGTATAGTAACCGAAGTGGATATTTTATGTGATAAAGTAATAACCGATATAATCAGGCAAACTTATCCGTTGCATACCATTCTAACGGAAGAAAGCGGATTGACAGTTACCGATTCAATATATACCTGGGTGGTCGATCCATTGGATGGAACATCTAATTTTGCTGCGGGTGTCCCCTGGTTTGGGGTTTTGATCGCTGTATTTGAGCATAACCAACCAATTCTGGCTGGAGCTTACTTACCGATAGACGATTTGTTGTATATCGCAGAAGCTGGCAAAGGAGCTTTTGTAAATGATAAAAAGTTAACCATTGAAAATAAGCTGTTGAAAAATGAATTGGTTGCATTCTCTGTTGACTATACCGAGGATACTGTATTCCTTAGCAAAGGACTGGAATTATATCGGTTTGTAATAGAACATGCAAGGAATGTGAGATGTACAAATTCACTGGTGGATTTACTTTTAGTTGCCGAAGGGAAATTTGGAGGAGTTATTAATTTATTTGCCAAAATATGGGATGTCGCAGCTCCCTATCTCATTATTAAAGAAGCTGGCGGGTTAATGAAAAACATTAATGGTACGCCCCTTGTTTTTCATATAAGGAAAGAGGATATTGGATTAAACTACCCAATAATTGCTGGTTCAGAGGCAATTATTAAGGAGTTGGAGTCGAGACTGAGTCAATTTTAAATCTTTACTTTTTTTGTCAAACTTCTACGGGTACAAGAACGCAGAGCAAGCAGTTGGAGATTTTTGACTATGTTGGTTAAATAAACCAGGCTGAAGCTCAAATTTTGTTTCAGCCTGGCTTAATATGTTTTATTTTACAAATTTTTGATTTCCAGTTTGCCAAAGGGCAAACGCAAAAATATCAGCGAGGCTTTCGAATTGTTTGGTTTTGGTATCCCCAATACCATGCCCGGCTTCGTAATCTGTATAGAAAAGTAAGGGCTTATCTGATTTATTAGCAGCTAATAGTCTTGCTGCAAATTTAGCAGGTTGCCAGTAAATTACGCGCGGATCATTCATGCCAGCTGTTATTAGTGTTGCCGGATACGCTATGCTGTCTTTAATATTCAAATAGGAATCCATTTCAATTAATGCCAGGCATTCTGCCGAATCTTTCATAGTCCCGAATTCGGGGGCGTTTACAGGTCCATTGGGTGATATTTCTCCCCGTAAAGTGTTCATACATCCAACTTCAGGGATGGCAACAGCAAATAGATCTGGGCGTTCTGTCATTGCACGACCGATCAGGATTCCACCCGCACTTGCACTATTGATGGTAATTTTATTCTTGTCAGTATATTTCTCCTTGATCAGGTATTCGGCACAGGCTATCAGATCTCTCCAGGTATTGGGTTTGGTGGTTTTAAATCCAGCTTTATACCAACTATCCCCTTTTTCTCCACCTCCTCTTACATGCGGTATTGCAATGATTCCTCCCTGCATTGTCCAAAGTAATAAGTTAGGACTAAAATAAGGTGCCATCGAATAGCCATAGGCCCCATAACCAAACATAAAAACAGGATTGGCTACATCTTTTTTTAGCGATTTATTGTAAATCAAAGATAGTGGTACTTTTTCTCCATCCAGCCCGGGAACTTCTATTTCTTCCACAGTCAAATCAGCATATTCCGGGTATTTAGCAGGAGGACTTAAATTTTCTTCTTTAAATTCTCCGGTAAGTGCATTGTATTTATAACGCAAACTTTCATTTATCCAACCCATTGAGGTAATCCAAATATCACTATGTTGAATTCCTTTGGTTTTGAGATATATATCCCCGGAAGCTTTAGGTAAGGGAATTAATTTTATTTCGTTATTTAAATATTGAAACTGATAGAGATTTGCAGATACACCATTTTTAGAAGTTGTATAATATAGTCCATCTTTATTAATGGTGAAACTGGTGATGGATTCTTCTTTGCTTTCCGGAACAATTGTCTCAGCTTTTTCGATATCAGGTTTAGCTAATGCCATTTTTATGATTTTAAAATTGGAGGCTCCTTTTGGGGTATATGCATACAAATCATTTTCTGTGGTTCCAAAGTTATATATCTGATCACTTTCTTTGAAAAGAGTCTTCCATACAATTGCATTTTTGTTCAGTTCAGAAATTGGTGCCATACAAACTTTTAAGTTTGGGCTTACGGATAAGATCAGGGCAAATAAATTTTTGCTATCCTTGTCGTATGAAACAATTGGAATTTCTTCAGGCAGGATGCCCAACCCCGGATATTTGGACCGGGAAAAGAACTCTAAATCCTTGGAGGGATCGTTTCCAAGAACATGAAGATAAACTTTGCTATCCATTTCTCGGTTAGGATCATGTACATCTCCTGAATTAAGGCGGTTATAAAGGAATGACTTTCCATCAGGAAGCCAGGAAGGGCTTGAGAACCAAACCCTGTCAATTCTTTCTGGATATAGTTTCTTATTATTTACATCCATAGCAAGTAATATAGCACTTTCTGATCCGTTTGGGGCAACTTCGAAACTAATATTAGTACCATCTAATGAAGGTATTATATTATCAATAGTAAACTTTTGAGATGAGTCTTTACTGTAAGTTTCAGGATCAAATAGCAGCTCTTCTTTACCTGTAAAACCGATTCGATGGAATAATTTACCGGTTTCGTCATTGGGTGTTTGCTTCAGATAGAAATAGTGGTCGTTTTCGGTAATTTGGAGGTCGAAAAATTTCGCCTGTTTTCGGGAATCAAATTCTTTCATTTTATCAATTAGCTCTTGTCTCCCTGGAATACTGTTTAATATATTTCGGGCATATTCCGATTGAGCTTTGATCCATTTTAAAGCAATGGAATCTTTAGTATCTTCCATATACCGATATGGATCATAGATTTCCTTTCCGAAATAGGTTTCGGTAACTTGTTTAACTTCAGCCAGTGGTGGCTTTTGAGGGTCGGATGTTTTTTTGCAATTGAAAAAAACGATCACGTAGAAGATTAGTAATAATACTTTCAATTTCATAATTGTGATTTTTTAGTGATAAGATAGAAATAAGAAAGCTATAGTTTAGAAGACAATAATTATTAGCGAAAACTACCTTTTAAGGGACTTTTTATCCTATTTATTTCTAAGTGATTAAGCCTGGAGTTTGCTGAAAATCTAAATTTTGCAAAGTTAGTTCTTTTACAAAGGCTTGTCAAGAAACCAGCATGTTAATTATGTTTAAAGAGATAAATTGGCAATGCTAAAAATATTATCCTTACCTTTGCCCCCTGATTTATTACACATTGAAATCCTTTCATCCTTTGTTTCCCCTTTTTTTAAAGCGCGATTGTTGAGGTAGATAGAATCATTCAATCATTCATTCAAATCATTCTAATTTAAAACACATTAAATGTTATTCGAACAATTAAATCTTATTGAGCCCATCCTCAAGGCTTTAAAAACAGAGGGCTATACACAGCCAACTCCTATTCAGGAGCAGGCAATTCCTATAATACTCGATCGTAAAGATTTATTGGGCTGTGCCCAAACGGGCACCGGGAAAACTGCTGCATTTGCCATTCCCATTCTTCAAATTTTATATAACGAAAAAAACAAAATACCGGGAAACAGGGCAATAAAATCGCTCATTCTTACACCAACGCGCGAACTTGCAATCCAAATCGGCGAAAGTTTTACCGCTTATGGAAAGCACACCGGAATTAGGCATACCGTAATTTTTGGGGGAGTTTCTCAAAAGGCACAAACCGATGCATTGCGCATGGGGGTGGATGTTCTTATTGCTACTCCGGGTCGGTTGCTCGACCTGATGAACCAGAAATTTGTTCATTTGCATCAAATATCACTTTTTGTCTTGGATGAGGCTGACCGCATGCTCGATATGGGTTTCATTCACGATGTTAAAAAAGTAATATCCAAGCTGCCAACACGCAGACAATCATTGTTCTTTTCAGCAACCATGCCTCCCGAAATTTCCAAATTGGCCGATACTATTTTGGTTAATCCCGAAAAAGTGGCTGTAACTCCAGTATCATCTACGGTTGATGTTATTGAGCAATCGATTTATTTTGTAGATAAGAAAGATAAAAAATCACTTTTAGTGCATTTGCTTCAGGATAAGGCGATTGTTACGGCATTGGTCTTTACCCGCACCAAACATGGTGCCGATAAAGTATCGAAGGATTTATTGAAAGCTGGAATTAAAGCCGAAGCTATACATGGCAATAAGTCTCAGAATGCAAGACAGCGAGCGCTAACTAATTTCAAATCGAAAGAGACCCGCGTGTTAGTTGCTACCGATATAGCAGCCAGAGGAATTGATGTTGAAGAACTATCGCATGTAATTAACTTTGAACTACCCAATGTTCCCGAAACATATGTGCATCGAATTGGTCGCACCGGCAGGGCAGGTTTAAGCGGAGTAGCGCTTTCTTTCTGCGACGATGAAGAAATTGCTTTCCTGAAAGATATTCATAAATTAATTTCAAAAAACATTAAGGTCGTTGAAGATCATCCATATCATATGGTAATGCCTGAAAAGGCTGCCTATAGAGATGTGAAAAGCAAACCGGCAAACAGGACGGGACAATCAAGGCCATTCCAAAGAGCCGAGCGGAAATGGATTGGTAAACCCCGTACTTCGCATAATTAAGAAGAACATATAGCAATCTGCTTGAAAAATAAAGCGGCTGTGTAAAAAGTCGGCTAATATAACCTAGTCAGGATACTATGCTATATTGACCGCCTTATACACAGCCGCTAAATCAATTTAATTTCAATTTATTGTTTTACAAACCCTTTTGCTACTACTAACTCTGCCATTAATACTGCTCCACCAGCGGCTCCCCGAATGGTGTTATGGCTCAACCCTACAAACCGGTAATCGAAAATGTTGCATGGCCTCAGGCGACCAACACTCACACTCATTCCATTGCCAAGGTCCCTGTCTTTGCGTGGTTGAGGTCTGTTGGCCTCTTCTTTGTAAATAATTGCTCTTTCGGGTGCTGAAGGGAGTTTTAATTCCTGAGGAACCGAAGAATAATTTCTCCAACATTCTAATATCTCAGCCTCCGTAGGCTTTTTCCCATCAAATTCCACACTGACACAAGCGGTATGGCCATCGATTACAGGAACGCGGTTGCAATGGGCCGAAATCTGAATAGATGTGTCGTGTACTATTTGTCCATTTGAAATTGAACCGAAAATCTTTTGAGGTTCAAGCTCTGTTTTTTCTTCTTCGCCACCAATATAAGGAACAATATTGTCGATCATATCAAATGCCGAAGGCCCCGGATAGCCTGCCCCGGATAATCCTTGCAGGGTTGTAACAAACAATCGCTTGATTTTATAACCCTTTACAATAAGGGCATGGATCGGGATCATATAGCTTTGTATGCTGCAATTGGGTTTTACAGTGATAAAACCTTTGTCCCAGCCATTATTCTTTTGTTGCGTTGGAATAATATTGACATGGTCAAAATTTATTTCCGGAATCAACACAGGAACGTCAGGTGTTAACCTGTAAGCTGAATTAGCCGAAATTACAGCAAATCCCCGGGACGCATATTCTGCTTCGAGCACTTTTACTTCTTCCTTATTCATACTGACAGCTGTAAAGAGTAAGGAGCATTTCCCTTTTGCCTTGTCATAATCACTGGCATCTTCTACCATTAAATCCGCTACATACGCGGGTAATTCGCACGACATATGCCAGCGGTTTTTTACCGCTTCGCTGTATTTTTTCCCGGCAGATGCTGCCGAAGCTGCCAGGTAAGTTACCTCAAACCACGGGTGGTTTTCGAGTAATTGTATAAACCGCTGGCCAACCATTCCGGTGGCCCCGATAATTCCTATTTTAATTTTATTCGTCATGATTGCGTTAATTTTCAATTGAATGATGAGGTAATTAATTCCCCTGAACGGGTGTTTTGAAATTGAAATTCCATGGCCTGGTTTATTTCCTTCTTGAGGTTTGTGGATATTTCAACAAGGGGTAAGCGAAGTTCGCCCGATTGAATTAACCCTTGTTGTTGAAGAATATACTTCAATGGCGCAGGATTAGGCTCCTTAAATAATAGCGGAATAATTCGCGAAAGCTGGTTCCAGATCTGCAAAGCATGTAAGTGGTTGTTGTCCAGCATAAGGTAATATATTTCCATAAACTTTTCGGTGTAAATATGCGACGAAGCTAAAATTCCGCCATCGGCGCCGTGTGCAAGACTGGTGAGGAAAAGATTGTCTTCGCCCGTGAGAATGGAAAAATTATCAGGTCGATTGGCTAATAAATCCAAAGACTGAGTAATGTTTCCGCTTGCATCTTTGATACCCACAATATTTTCTAATTCCGAAAGCCTGAAAATGGTGTCGTTTTCCATATTTCTGCCGGTCCGGTAAGGGATATTGTACAGAATAATTGGCAGCGATGTGTTTTCGGATATCATTTTGAAATGCTCATAAATACCTCGTTGGTCGGGTCGGTTATAATATGGACTAACCGAGAGTATTCCCTGTATTCCGGCTTTTTCTGCAATTTTTATTTTGTGAACTACCTCTTTGGTATAATTGCCCCCTACCCCTAAAAATGCAGGAACCCTGTTATTAGTATATTCAACCGTTTTATATGCAAGGGCTTCAAATTCGGTTTCCGATAAAACCGGACTTTCGCCTGTAGTTCCATTGGCAATAATTCCGGAGATTCCTTTGGGGATATAAAAATCAATTAAGTGGCGGAACGATTCAAGATCAATCTCATCATTGATAAATGGTGTTATTACCGGTAACCAAACTCCTTGTATTTTCATGGTGTGTTGTTTTAAAATATGGGTCAATATTACTGATGGATTTATTGTTGTAATAATTTTTTATAATAATTTACTTTTTTTAAACTTTGTGTTAAAATTTTAACAAAATTTACATCGCACCTAAACCCAATCATTTTTATTTAACCATGCATGAAATGGTCTAATTATATTGGCAAAAGCAAAGATTTCATCTACATCGATAATTTACTAGGATGATCACTATTTCGCAAATACTCGAAAATCTCATCAAGCAAAAACCCTTTGTAGAAAGTGCGCTTGTGGAGGGACTCATTAATATTTCGGCGCTGGCTCGTCAGTTAAAGCCCGAAATTGAAAAAATCTCCAGGAAAGAAGTAACGGAGGCATCCATTATTATGGCGTTGAAAAGGTTTGTTGAGCATATGGATGTGAGCATGCATCGTAAGATTGAGAAGGCAACCAAAAGCTTTGGAGATATTATTGTCCGTTCAAACCTTTGCGATTTCACGTTTAAGCATTCCGATACACTTATTGAAAAACAGAGTGTCTTAATCAAGAAGCTAACTACCGAAAAGGAAGTTTTTTACACCATTTCAAGTGGGGTTTTTGAAACTACTATTGTCATAAGCAGCAATTTTGAGTCGGAAGTGAAACAGATTTTTAAAGAGGAGCAACTCATTTCATCATCGACCTCCATATCTTCCATAACATTGCGGCTACCTAAGGATAATATAAAAATACCAGGCTTATATTATCATATTTTCAAACAAATTGCGTGGGAGGGGATTAGCGTGCTCGAAGCGATTTCGACTACCAATGAATTGTCAATAATTTTGAAAGATAAGGATGTAGATAGGGCATTTTCGGTGATAAAACGATCATATGCGTAAGGTTTGGAAAATTTCAGATTCTGCATCAGTAATATTTCCGGAAATTTATAAGAGGCTCAGCCTTCCCAGTTATGATAATTGAATTTATAAGGGATTTGATCTACATTAGCTTTCACAGAAATAATTTTCAGTCTCCAAAAATTTCTAAATTGCAGCCTTCAAAGATGAAGATGAGTATTCCAGACATGTAATAGAAAGAATGAAAAAGTACGGGTTACAAATTTGCGTTGCTTTAATTTTGATATTGCTTGTGGGTTCATGCAGTCGCGATACGCAGCGCTCATTTTATTATTGGAAATCAGTTTATCAGCTATCGTCTTCCGAAAAACAGTATATCTCCGATTTACACATATCAAAACTATATCTCCGGTTTTTTGATTTGGATTGGAAAGCATCGATATCCGAAGCCGTGCCGATTGCAAAAATTCGTTTTGCCGAAAAAGTGTTACCCGAGTTGGAAATAATCCCTGTAGTATATATTGTCAATAAAGCATTGCTAAATAAAACTCCTGATGCCATTACAGCGCTGGCAGCGAAAATTCTTAAGTTGACCGAAGATATTGCGAGGAATAATGGCATTGCTTTTCATGAACTTCAGATAGATTGCGATTGGACAGATAAGACCCGCGATAAATATTTTGAGTTACTTAAATTAATTAAAGCTCCGCTGATTAAGCAAGGGAAAATACTATCAGCCACTATCCGGCTTCACCAGATAAAATACCGGAACTTTACCGGTATACCCGATGTCGATAGGGGAATGTTAATGTATTATAACATGGGTAAAATTTCGGCCAATTCTGAAGAGAATTCTATATATAATCCTAAGGATGCAGCAAAATATATTGCATCGTTGCCAAATTACCCTTTGCCACTCGATGTTGCATTACCAGCCTTTTCCTGGGGTATTCACATCCGGCAAGGGAAAGTTATTGAACTTCTTAATAATATGAATTCTTCAGATTTCGAACATAACCCAAATTTTAAAAAGCATAATTCCTCTGTTTTTTCCGTTAAGCATTCGGTTTTCTTTCGTGGGTATTATTTTAAGGAAAACGATCAGGTAAAAGTAGAAGAAATATCGCCTTCGAATTTAATCCTGGCAGCGGAACAATTAAAAAGTAAGCTTAATGCTGTTGGAACAGTGGCTATTTTTCATCTCGATTCATTAATCATTTCTACCTATGAAAAACAAAATTTCGAAAAAATTTTTAATTATTATCATTAGCGTATCGTGCACTGTTATTACGGGAATAGCCTTTGCCTGTGCCGGAGGGGATGATTTTAGCGATTTTTTTAATTCTTTTTTTGCTCCCGAAACCAGTAATGCAACTGAATCGGCCCCATTTTACCGTTCTTTTCAAACTTTTTATGGAGGGGAATATTTTGGAAATGCTGTGCATGAAATGGACTCCACAAATTTGGACGATTGGAATACCTTTTTTGCCGGAAAAGTAAAAACCTCCGATTTGGAGTACATCATTTATAAATCCCGAATAGGGGAAATAGATACCTGTATTTTCTTTTTGAAGAGCAATACTTATCCAATTAAAAGCTACCTGAAAAAGAATTCATTACTGTTGAATGAAGACAAATCGCTGACAAAAGAGTTTCTTTTCTACCAGGGATTTGCAAAGCGTTGCGAACCTTTCGCTACTTATGTTCAGGAATGGTGGAGCGATGACAACAGCGACGATCCTAAAAATGATACCATTTCAATGCGAAAGCTTATAATTGGCGGAAAAAAAGCTATCCCCGCTGTCAAGTCGCCTTTTATAAAAGAAAGATATGCTTTTCAGGTAACACGCATGCTTTTTCAGGCAGGGTTTTACGAGGAATGTGTTAGTTTCTTTACCGAAAATAAGCCGTTGTTTAACCCCCGAAATACCATATTTTATAGAGCGGTTGGATATGTTGCTGCTTCATACTACAAGCTCGAAAGATACAGCCATGCGAATTACTTGTATGCAGTAATATTTGATAATTGCCCGGCCATGAAAAAAACCAGCTTCTTAAGTTTTCATCCCCAGGAGGAAGAAGATTGGCAGGGTTCTTTGTCGTTAGCTCAGAATACGCGCGAAAAGGAAGTGCTTTGGCATTTGTTGGGATTATATGCCGATCCGTTAAGAGCGATGCAGGAGATTTATAAGCTGAACCCAAAATCGGATTTACTGGCCCTACTGATAGCAAGGGCTGTGAATATCAACGAGGAAAGTTTTATTCAAAATTCGGGGTATTGGAGTAAACCCGATTCGGGCTATGCGCTCCGAAATAAGGAAGTGGACACAGAACTTCTTAATTTTTCGCATAAACTGGCATCTGCCGGTAATACCAATAAGCCGTATTTGTGGAACCTTGTAGCAGGTTATTTAAATCTGGCACTAGGGAATTACAAGCAATCGGAGAAATATCTTTCTGCAGCTGAATCGGGATCAAAAGGGGATATTTTGGTAACTGAACAAATTCATGCTTTTCGGATCATGAACAAAATTGAGCAATACCTAAAACCAACCCTTAAAACCGAAGATGAATTAACCAAAGAACTGGTTTGGCTTGGAAAGGATTCTCATCAGGCTTCGCTGCGAAGCGATTGTATATATAGTTGGGCTTTAAGTCGATTAAGCGAAAAATATTTCCAGTGGGGCGATTCGGTGAAAGCGCAGTGTTTGGATTATAGGCAAAATAATGGCTTTTACAACAATCCGACAAATATGGCCAACATAATAGCATATATGGACAAACCTGCCAAGACGAACTTTGATCAATATATTCTTGGAGTGCACCCATATTCTAAGTCGGCATTGTTCACTTATAAAGCCATTCTTTTAATATACCAATATAAGTTTAAAGAAGCCCTTGCAATGATGGATGCTTGTCCGGATGCCGGATCGGGAAACTTACCGGGCGATCCGTTTATTATTCATATAAACGATTGCCACGACTGCGACTTTTTGGCTGAACAAAACGAGACTTATTCTCAATATTCTTTTGTGCAAAAGATTCTGGATCTGCAAAGCAAAGCGGTTACAGATCCGAAAAATGCAGCCAGGTATTACTTTTTATTGGCTAACGGGTTATACAATATGACTTATTTTGGGAATGCCCACGATGTTTTCGCATCTCCATTTGTAAATTTATCGGTAGGATATATGGATTTTGGGGACAATATAGAGCCTATTAATATATCCTATTTCGATTGCAGTAAAGCCATGGAATATTATCAAAAAGCTATGAATGCATCTACCGACAAAGAGTTTAAGGCAAAATGCTGTTTTATGGCTGCCAAATGTGAACAGAATCAATATTTCTCATCGGAAGAATTCAATTACCAGGATCCAGTTAGGAGTGGTCTCTTTTTTAAAGAGCTGGTAAATACCTATACAAAAACAAAATACTATCAGGAAATTATCAAAGAGTGTGGCTATTTTAAAAGATACACCGGGGTAAAATAGTTTGCCGGTTTTTTAGAAAGATTCAATTCATTAAAAAACCAGTATTTTTGAAATTCATATATCTCATAACACTTTCATGATGCATTCTATAAATGGTTTCAAAAAATATATTTGCTTAGCAATTACCTGCATTTTATCAGTGCAAATATTCGCTTTGGAAGAAAGTCCTGTGGTTCCAAACCATTCCCATAGTATATTGCTGTTGATCGATGTTTCGGGAAGCATGAATGGCACCAAGATTGATTCGGTAAAAAGTGCGGCCAGGCAAATTATCAAAATGCTACTTCCATGCGACACCGAGTTTGCGATCATGGGCTTTTCGGGCAATAAAGATAATCCGGTTCCCTTTCAAATGGATTTTTCGACAAATGAATATGAGCTGTTAAGCTTTGTTGATAAATTAAAACCCGAAGGCGGAACGCTGCTCGGGACAGCATTGAAGAAGGCCTGCTATAGTTTTTTATCGCACCCTAAAAAGCCGGGAACAAACCAATCAATTATACTTCTTGGAGATGGTAGAAGCGACGATAATGTTTCTGCAGCCCTGAATGAGATTAAAGAGCGGAATGCGCTGATACAATGCGAATGCATTGGTTTTGATATCCAAAACGATAAAGTTTCGGAAGAACAGCTGAAGCTTATTGCCTCCGAAACCAAGGGCGAATATTATGTGGCTGCCGATGTGTCGAACATTGTTAAGGCTTTTTTTAAAAGTAGTATCAAATCCATTATTGGCGAAATACCGGTGGAAGTGCGAAAACGTAACAATTCCTTCAGTTTTGGAACCTTAAATGCAATTACCCCCCGGATGCTGACCAGTCAAAACTGGATGCTGGATTCTATTCAAATAAACGTTTCGGAAGGCTTGTTCGAAATAACCCGCCAAATAACCGACGAGAACATGCAGGACACCTTGCCAAAATCGCTGGTATTCGATAATGCCAAAAATATTTCGTTATACCTTAGCGATGGCTCTGAAAACGACGTGAATAAAAAATGGATTGAAGGGAAATACAATATATACGGCAATGCGCTTGTAATAACCATTAAGCAATACTATTTCAGGCTGATTGTAAAAAAACTGGAACCCAATTCGCTGGTGCTTTGTGTAAATAAATTCAGAAATACCTCTGAATTTGCCATGGATGAACGGGAAGAAATTTGCGATTGCGCGAATAAAATAACCCCACTCAAGCCCTATATTCAGATTTACTTTTCGAAAGCCGGGTGTAATAAGTAGTTTATAGGTAATTATGGAAGGAGTTTTAAAAGGCTGCCAGCATGATAAGATGCCTTAATTTGCTGCGGAACTTTTAAAATTACCAATCATCCTTTACCACTTTTTTAGGTTCTTTAATATATTTATAAAGGGATGTTAAAACCTCATTAATAGTTGTCTCAAACGAAATTTCCGAATCTTTAAATTTCTTGATGGTAGAGCCATCTTTCATAAACCAAACTTTGTATCGCTCCTCAGGGGTTGCGAAAGTTACCCTGCATTTAGCATCTTTAATTTCAATGGTAAGGGTGTATTCCAGATCGTACCAATAGTCAAAATTATTGTCCCGAATCTTCCAGGCTTGCTTTTTAAATGCTCCAATTTTTACTAATGTGTTCTCGGTATCAATTCGAATAGCCGACTGCGGGTTTTTGAAAGTATTTGTATACCACTCCTTCACTTTGATGTATATCTGATCGGACTTAAGCGTGGCATCAAAATTTAAAACCACCGGTGCAACACCATCCTTGGTGAGGTTAAATTTAGGGGCGACTTGCGAAAAGATAAAGCCGTTACAAGATCCCAGAACTAGCAGAAGTATAATTAGTATTTTCATAAGGATTGAATTAGATATCTAACAGATTGATATTATTAAAATTATCGCAGTAAAATAAAAACGACAAAAACACCAGATTTATTGTAAGGAAGGAAAAGGGTGATTAATTAATTATGTAGCTGTTTAAATTATTTTCGAAGGTAAAACAGTATATAATTACTGCCTTTTTTCTTCTTTTAAACTATCCTGATGAGGATGAACAACTGGAGTATTGAAGAGAATTAAAAAAACACCCTGGTATAAACTGTCATTTAATTAGCTGATTACAAATGTTACACAAATTCATTATTGAAGCAGAATCGGAAAGTAAAACCCGTATCGGCTCGAGAATACACCTGAGGCGTTGAATGAATTATGTCAGATTGTCCAAAAATTTATTCATTAGGAATCAACTGTAAAGGATAAGTTATTATGTATGGGAATTAATGTTTCAGGACGCGTGAATGCTTAATCGGGCTAAAGTTATAGCTATTTCTATTTTGAAGAAAAGCCCCTGAGTGACCTTATTGAAAGTAGGGTAGGATTGCGGTTTTAAATTTATCAATGTATTATATGGCTCAAAGTTTTATATGTTTGAATTTTACTCTATTTCAAGTACTTCCGAATGATTATATTCAGAGATATTTTTATAATCAGGAATAAAATCATCCTGTATTTTTTCTAATTCCTTAATTTGGTTTTGTACCATTTCTTTAAAACGGAAATAATGTTCTTTGCGAATAAACTCTTCTGTTCTAAGCCAGGACTCAGTTCCATAATACAAAATCATCTCCCCGATTGCTTGTTCCCGCATAACTGAATGCTCGGTAAGATATTGGGCCATTTTTAACAGCAACAGTTTATTGCGGTTTAATAATTGAATGGTTTCCGAGGTACAAGTATTAATCAAATTCATAGCTTCGGTTGCATACTTTTCTTGGTTAAAAAAATAGTCGTTGTTATCAGAAGACTCCACATGTATCCTTACAGGATCATTACCCATAGCATATTCTTTAATTGCCCTGTTTGCCAATTCGGTAGCACGATCAATATCAAAACAAACACCTGTTGAGATATTTTCGTCTCCCAGGATCAATTTTTCTGCAAGATGTCCAGCCAGAGCTATCATAATTTGTTTCCGAATAATTCCTTTGGTGGATAGTTTCTCTGGTAGATTGATTTGACAAAAACCAGCGCACTTGTTCGAAACCGTTTTGGTAATTACCATCGAGGGTATTATTCGTAAAGTCAAAGCGGCAACTATAGCATGGCCCGACTCATGGATGGCTGTATGCAATTGGACATCGTCACTATCGGGCTTGCTTAGGTCATTTAGCCTTAATTTCGGAGTCAGTTTTAGTTCGTCCAAAATAGAGCCTTTCTCATCCTTAAAGCTTATCAGATAACTTAAGACCTGAAACCTCCAATCGACTGATGTTACCTGCAATTTTTTCTCCATGATATAGCACATTACAGTTCCAACATATGACTCTACCATTTGCTTAATGGTAGTTAAAACGGGACGAGCCCCTTGTGCCGGGAATACCCCTTCGTTATAAACCACTTTGAGAACTGATTCGTGGAAGGTTACTTTAATTCCAAATGTATTGTCAATATAGGCTGAAATACGTTGTAAGTTTCGTTGGATTAGTAAGCTGTATCCCTCGCTGTTAAAACAAGGATAAATCAAATGGTTATTTCCAAGACGGGCGATTTGCTCATTTCTAAATCTCTTTTTTAATGCACTTTTTATATCAGCAATATGAATCTTGGCCGTTTCTTCATAAAACTCGTCGGCGCTAATATCAGGACTCAATTCGTCGCTCATGTAAAATGCCTCATCGAGATTTCCAAGGACAAAAATTAAGGCTTTCGATAAGTCTAGTTGCTTTATAGTAAGTTGCTTCTTAATTCCCTTGAAAATCCAATCGGCCAGCTCAGTTAAGGAGCAACCTTTTACAATATCCTGTATTTCAACATCCGAATAACTGCTATATTCAAACAACTCTTTGATTCCTTCTGTAAAATCCTTTGAAAGAAAATATTCAGAAGAGATATCCTGACCGTATCGATCAGAACAATCGAAATAGTATCCACTAAAAATAGATAAGAACTCCTTTTCGTTACCAATAATCTGTCCTTCATGAAGTATCGCATCTTTACGGATGCATTTTCCAATCATTTGAATAGCAGCTTCTGCGCGTTTGATGAAGTAGTTTGATCCGTTTGGTTCATAGTAAATTTTACCTGAATCGATCAGCTCCCAAATTACCCGCATTTTATCGCGGTTCAATTCGTTCTCATTATTATCGATGGTTCTGGCAAACTGAAATTCGTCAAAGCAGAATATAGAAGGTATTTCATGAAAATGCTCCAAGTCGTCGGTAAACATCGATTTAATCCAAGAACCTCCTTCTCCGGCATATTCCCCCATATCAAGGTGCAAAAAGCAGTCTTTCATATTCAACAATTCAACCAATCGCTTTACCAGAGCAGTTTTTCCGGTTCCGGTAAGCCCCCATAGATTTATAATTGTGGGGCTTACCTGCGCTTCAGGAAAGAAATACCAGGGAGAAAGCAATGCTTGTATTTCATCGATAATTGAGTTTAAACCAATAAATTCAGCTTTAAGCTGAGCGATTATGTTTTTTAAAAATTCCTTTTTATCAAGGATCGTACTATATTTTTCCTGGTGTATCATTTTTCTTCTTTTATACTATTAATGCTATAAGGCAAACAATAATTGCAGTTTTGGAAACAAAATCCTTCCCGCGAAAAACCTTCACAGGATTTCCGCGTTGGAGAATATTGTGCAGGTGCCATTGCCCCTGCTCTCCATTTAACAATTCGTCCATTTGCTGTTGTGCAATTTTATTTTGCAATCGTTCCAGTGCAATCTTCTTATTTTGGAACTGTGACCGGTTATCGCTAGCTGTTACTTTTGTGCCCGTGGGGAGGTGAATTGCTCTTACCGCCGTTTCCGTTTTATTGACATGCTGACCGCCAGGCCCCGAGGAACGTAGTGTTTGAAAAGTGATTTCGTTCTCATTCCATGGAGGCAGGTTACGCTGATCGATACGGTTAACTCCAACATACCAGTTTTGCCGTTTATGGAATTTCCGGTAAGGACTTTGCCCAACCCATTGAATGGTTCCAACCCAATCCGCAGCAAATGCCTCTGCATTCGGGCCTTCAAATTTAATAAGAGCCGAAACCATTGTTTCCGATTCGGAAGCCATATTTTGCTGAACGACTTTCGCAGGAATGTTTTTATCAGTGGCCGCGTCTAGCATTCTTTTGAATACCTGCGATACAACCCAGCAACATTCTGAGGGTCCGCGACCAGAGGTAATTTGAATAATTATTTCGTTGTTCATTGTTTTATTCTTTATGCATTCGTACAATTTTAGGATAAAATTTACCCTCCACATTTACCAGCATCTTCTGATGGTTCATCACCTCATCAATGTTTTTGTAAGCAAGGGGTGATTCTTCGGGACTTCCGCCAATTAGTGCAACTCCTTTGCCTTGCAACATCTTTTTCAGACTGCTATTGGTAATGCTTTCGCGTGCTTTTGACCGCGACATTTTTCTTCCTGCTCCATGTGAGGCTGAACAAAGAGAAGCTTCATTCCCTTTCCCCGTTACGATATAGCCAGGATCAATCATGTTACCCGGTATAATCCCGGGTTCGCCATTCGCGGCAGGAGTTGCTCCTTTGCGGTGAACAATTAAGGTTTCACCTTCGGCAGTAACTTCTTTCCAGGCAAAATTGTGATGATTCTCGATGACGGTTAAAATCTCTAAACCAAGCGCCTTCGAAAGGTTGATGCGAATTCTGTCATGACAAGCTTTAGCATAACTACCAGCCAGATTCATGGCTCGCCAATATTCCTGCCCGGGTTCAGAATCTAAATCAAGCCATGCCAATTGTTGGGCATGTTTAGGCAGCTTACATTTATCCATAGCCTTTTGGGTGTAATATTGCGCAATGGTGGCTCCCATACCACGGGAACCTGAGTGCGAAAGTATGCCCACATAGGTGCCAACCGGCAGCTTAAATGCATTTCCGTCCAACATTTCTACCAGTCCGAATTCTACAAAATGATTTCCTGTGCCCGAACTTCCTAATTGTCTTACCGCCTTTGGATGAAGTTTCCGGAGCAAGTCGGTTTCGTGGAACTCAACTCTGTCGAGTACCTCGTGTTCCTGAGCAAACCCCAGTGCACCCTCTATTCCAAAATGGGTGTAATCGTGAAGTGCGTTTTTTACCTGGTATCCATATCGTTTCAGGTAATCCGGGCCAAGATTGCAAATGGTTAATGCCATACGGCAACCAATGTCGAGGCCAACTCCATAAGGAATTACCGCATTTTTGACAGCCAGCACACCTCCAATTGGCAAGCCGTAACCGTGATGAGCATCGGGCATCAAAGCCCCTTTAATGCTTATCGGCAGCTTCATAGCTAATTCCATTTGCCGGATAGCACTGTTCTCGATTTGGTTTTGTCCAAAAACCTGTAGCATTCCAAAATCTTTTAAAAGTTGGAATTCTTCAAAGTCACGTACTTCTATTTTTTCGCAAAAGCTTTCTGCCAATGGGCTAAGTAGCTCGTGCGAACAATAAGATTCCGGGTTGTTTTGTACATCCTGCAGTAACCGGAGCTTTTCTTCCTTCGACATATGCTTAAATTGTCTGGTCATGATATTAATAGCCAAACTTCGCGATTGATTGTTTTTATAATTGATTTTTTTAAGGTCGTTTACCTTAATTTTATTATTTCCCATAAAAAATTTAGTAATAGCCATAATTCATATAGAATACCGGCAGTGAAACCGAAATGACCGAACAAAATTTTTCTCATGCCAAAAAATAAATAGCACGAGCAATACCCGGTAATTTCAGTGAATAAAAAAAATAAAATGATTTAAATCCGTAGCCTGAAGTTGGCTAGCGGTTACCAGTGAATATCGATACCGGCGGATTTGATATGAAGATTATATTCTAGCATTGGTTGTCCTCCTGATTATTTAATAAAACTGGGAGAAATTTTGCGGTGCAAATGTATTGATTTATTTTAATTATCAGCAACTATTTTTTAAATGTATTGTTGTTAATTAAATTTTTTCTACAAATAGTTAGTTTGAATGGCAAATAAATAGGGTATTTTTATTTGGATAATTTTTCGTTATTTATTTCTTTCTCAGTCCATTTGGAAACATAATAGTCAGCAGTGCAAAAATCAGCAAGAAATTAAATTCTGCACCATTTCGGCCACCTCCAACTACAAACCACCCCTCTTTATAATGAATCAAAACAATTCCGGCAACAAGTATAAAAATGGTTATAATGGAAGCCAGTTTCACATATTTTTCAATGAGTAAGCAGATAGCTGCAAGCAAGTGCGATAATTTGATTGTCCAGGCAAGGAATTCTCCAAAAGGAGCAAATCCAATTTGGTTTAAATACAAATTTCCAAAATCACTAATTCCATTGTTAAACATTCCCGGTATGCTGTGAGCAAGAAGTATAACCGAAACTGCCAGGCGAAGGAAAAAAGTACCGTTAAATATTTTCATGATTAGCGAATTATGGGTATTAAATAAATTAAGTTAGGGAGGGCTTTTAAAAAGCACCAATAGCACAGTAAACTGTTTCTCGGATATAAATATCCTTTTTGTGTTTTATAAATAAAGCAATAATGGATTGCCTATCGCTTTATATGAGTTTCGTAAGTTTTAATCCATTCCTCCAGG
Organism: Bacteroidota bacterium; assembly: GCA_020048915.1. Lineage (GTDB taxonomy): Bacteria > Bacteroidota > Bacteroidia > Bacteroidales > JAAUTT01 > JAAUTT01. The sequence goes on from JAIFLU010000048.1 coordinate 42,085, forward strand.
GTTATTTTGCGCGAGAGTTCACCAATAAGTTCATAGGGGATATGATCTGAGTTCTTAAAACGGATACAGCTTTTCCCCATATCTAATTTTTTTTTGCAATGTTTTGGGTATTCCTCTACAAACCAATCCAATATTTTTTTATTCGCATAAATTCCCATGTGATAAACCGCTATAAAATTTTTTTGAGACGCAATACTTAAAAATGGCAATGGTAATTTTGGGTCGCAATGATAACCACTTGGATAAAGTGTGTGAGGTACAACATAACCTATCATTCCGTAACTAATTGTCTCTTCAAAGCCTTTTGGCAGATTTTCAAGAATCGTTTTCCTCAAGTTGCTGATTGCCATTTTTCGGTCATCGGTCATTTGGGCTATGTAATTTTCGGGAGTGTCTGCTTTTAGTTGCATATTTTATTGGTTTAAAATATCAATTAACAGTTTGATTAATCATTTGGTTAGGTAGCTTCATATTAATTGTTAAACAGCTAATGTGGAAATATTGTTCAGGTTTAGAAGGGGATTTAAAACTACCTGCTTTATGCTAATTGTTAAGCAGTTGTGTTTTGTATTTACCTCTTTCCCATCACCTTATCAAATCTACTATCCAAACATACGCTGAGATCGGTTGTTACAAATTTACCATTCAGGAACAAACTGAAAATTGTTGCAGGAGTGGGTGCTAACTGGGCTTGCGCCACCGTATCAAGTTTTATTATTTTTAAGGGCAATCCTCTCTTTTTGGCCGTTTCGGTTAACGATGTCTTTACATGGTACTCGGAGAAAGGGCAACGATTCGAATAATATACAACCAGTCCATTTTTATCGGGACATTCTCCACTCAATACCGTGTCCTTAAATTTAGGACTGATAGCTGTTGAGTTTATCTTTTTTACTAAAAGACTGAAACCTGACTGTATTTTCTCACAGGTCTCAAATCCCTGACATAAAAGCCACTTGGTATCGCTCATAAAATGAAACTTGGATGTACCGACAACAGTAACTAATCCATCTTTTCCTTGTGCTATTGCATCGTCAATAGCAAGTTGCAGTAATGCTTTGCCATATCCTTGTCCTTTATATTGTCCCGAGACCCAAAAACAATTTATCAACATATAATTGGGCGCATTAATAGGAATCCATCCTTTTTCAGCCGGTCCATATTCGATAAACACTTTGGCCCGGGCATCAATTCTTCGAAAAATATAATCATTGTCAAACTCTTTTCTAAGCCAATCTTTTTTTAATGCATACCCTTCCTGACACTTTTTATCGGAAAATGCACAGCAAATATGCTCTTTAGTTAGCGTGTCTTTATTGAGTTTTATAATTTTTTCCATGATGTTAGGATATCTTGTTAGCATTTATCGAAGTTGATGTATTAACTTGGCCTACTGCCTGCTGTATTGTTGAATTATCAATGAAAAAGCCGCCTAAATACATATATTTAAGCGGCTTTTGTTATTCTAACAATGGATTTATTTTCCAGATCACCTTTGAAGAAAAACGAAGCATTATTGGCTAATCTAAAGCGCTGCTTAATTCCTCTTTTAACTGATTGATGAGAGTTTTTACCGATACTATTTCGGTGCAACGGTAGGCATTCGCGCCAGCAAAAACAAAAGAGTTGTCAAGCATTCCTTTGGATGCCTCCCCTAATACCCTGGCGATGCAATACGGTGCTGTTCGAGGATTGCACGACCTTAAACAATGGTGGGGGCATTTAAAGGGTATTGTTTCTCCTTGCATTACCCTCCGGGTAAAATCGTTTCGGATAACCCTTCCTGGCAATCCCACCGGGCTATTGATAATGGCTATATCTTCTTTTTTTGCCGAAATAAAAGCTTGTTTAAAATCCTCATGCACATCGCATTCGGTGGTACAAACAAAACGGGTTGCCATTTGAACACCCGATGCTCCAATCTTTAAAAACTTAGCAATATCGTTCCCGTCAAAAACACCACCGGCAGCAATAACCGGAATTTTTTCTTCAAGTGTAGCTACAAAGTCGACTAATTCTTTTACCAGTTGCTCAAGGGGAGGCGTTGTGCCATTTACAATATCATCGTGTGAGAAACCCAGGTGACCACCAGCCATTGGTCCTTCGAGTATTACTGCATCAGGGACTTTATTGAAATTTTGCTTCCACTTACGGTATATAATATTAAAGGCCCGGGCAGACGATACAATGGGGATTAGTTTTATGTTTGATCCTGCTGTAAGCTTTGGTAGATCTAGTGGCAGACCTGACCCACAGATAATAAGATCGACCTTTTCTTCGACACAAACATGAACCAGTTCTTCGTAATTCGACAACACAACCATCACATTTACACCAATAACTCCTTTTGAGTGCGACCGGGCTTTCCTTATTTCTGCTCTTAAAGCGTCGTTGTTTATTTCAACAAATTTTGAGGCAGTAGTATTTTCGTAAGCCCCTAATCCTACACTGGCAATAACTCCTGCACAACCTTCATTGGCAACTGCCGATGCCAGACCTGACCGGGATACTCTTACTCCCATCCCTCCCTGAATGATTGGGGGATTAATTTCCAACTCACCTATTTTTAAAGTTGGTAATGTTTTCGATGCCATAGTTTTTACTTTTTTATAGTTAGTTTATTGGGGTAATAGTTAATTAACAATTGATTAAAAAAATGCAGAATTTTTAATTTAAGGCATCTATTTTTGAAATTATTAAATAATTATTAAAGTTCTTTTAACAAGGTAACAAACATAATTAAAAGATCATCATAATTTAAAAACATTTTATATCTCCAAAATTTAACATGCTAGTTATTTGTTATTTATTGTAGCCGGTAAATTGCTTATAAATTAATCGTTAGATCTGGTGGATGTGTTTTTAGGCTAATAGTGCAGCTTCCTAAATTGAATTTTCAAACCCAAATTACTGTATTTAGCAATTGAAAACATAAACTCTTTGGTCATAGTTATTGCATAATGTTCAGTACTATTTTGAGATAAGTAAAAAGTTTGTGCCTGTATATGTATAAATTCTCCATAAATAACATTAAATTTAATAAGCATTTTAATATTCTAATGAAACCAGCTTATTTCTTTATTAAGGCAATCAATTAATGTTTTATGATTATTTTCAAAACGATTAAAGCCAGAATGTTCTTTCTCTCAGCTACATTAACGGGCTGTTTAATAATTTCCATTTTTGTCATTTATTTTACATTCGACAGATACCACCAAATTGTACAGGCTTATCAGCTAAAAATTGATAACACTGCACCTGTTAAAGTCTGGCAGAGGGGAATTATTTTAAAACTAATTGATAAGCTTATTAAACCGGAAACCGGAAAATATCAGGCTTTGACTATCTCTCAGCTGGAAGCCGCCAGTGAAAAACTTTCCAGGCACTTTCTTAGAACTATAACCGGGTTATTATCCTTCATCATTTTAGTAGTAATGGTTTCTACCTTTCTAACCAACGAATCCATAAGGCGTTCGATGAGAATAATTAAAAAACAGATTAATGCTTTGGCACTTGGTGATTTAACCCAACAATTAACTCGTTTTCGGGAAGACGAAATCGGACAGGTTTCAAAAGAATTGCAAACGGCCACCGAATATCTGTTGCAATTGTTTTCGGAGTTACATCAAGGCATTAATGAAATTGCTAAAGATAGCAATCAATTGAGTTCGCATACTCAGGTTGTTTGGGGAAACATTAATACTCAGGCTACATCGAGCGAGGAAATTTTTAATTCGATGAATCAAATGGCAAAAGCCATTGATAAAAATGCGGTAAATGCGAGAGAAACCCATGATATTGCCAAAAGTGCCCTCGAAGGATTCGAGATTGTAGCGAAATCCTCTAAAAGTAGTCAGGAATCACTCAATTTGATTTTTGAGAAAATTGAGATAGTCAATGCAATTGCCACACAAACAAATATTCTGGCACTTAACGCCACATTAGAGGCTGCTAGGGCAGGGGTACACGGTAAAGGTTTTGCTGTAGTGTCTGCCGAAGTTCGCCGGTTAGCTGAGTTGAGCAAAGCATCTGCCGAAGAAATTAACAGTTTATCGCGCGAAAGCCTGGATTATACCCGTGAGGCTACTATGCTTATGAAACGGTTGGTTCCTGAAATTAAGCGAACTTCAAAGCTAATTAACGAAATTGCGAATGCTAATTTCGACCAACATAAAGAAGCGGAAAAAATAAACCAGTCGCTCCAGGAGTTCGCAAGTTCAACTGCCCAAAGTGCCGAATCGACGCACCAAATTGCCGAAAATGCCCATAGTTTAGCCAATCAAACAGGCCGGCTAACCGAAATGATTTCTTTGTTTAAAGTCTAAACTCATATTCTTTTCCTAAATTTACCGTTTTTTAATCGTGGAAAAGAATTTTATCATTGCTCTTGCTGAACACCGTGTGTTGGGTTTTATTCTGGTACCTTATGTTATTGAAGGTCGACCGGGAGATGAATTCTATTCTATTACAGAGCGAATTACGAATACCGACCTCCGTCTTCAACCGGAACGTTTTGGAGATGCTGAAAAGAAAATAATCAAAACCATCGATGAATACAACGATAACGAACTCGTCAAAGTCTTTTCAAAAAAGAGGATGACAGTTCAGGATTTTTTTAACGGACTGAATGAAGATTTATTGGTTAAACAGATACGCCCATACATTGAAAAGCGACTGGTAAAATGCATTGACTTAATTGTACAGGGCAAGTTGCCCTTGTATTTTAAGGATTCTCAAAAACAAATCTATTTTACCGATTTAATATCTATCGAGCAAAAATCGGCAGAAGCAGTATTCAACTTTAATCGCAGCGAGGAAGGGATAAACTATTTCCTTACGATTAGTCACAAGAATCAGGAAATGAAGCTGACAAATACAGCAGCGATAGTCTTGTCGAACGATCCCTGCAGATTGGTGATTAATAACAAACTGCTGCAGTTTAACGATATTGACGGAAAAAAACTAAGTCCGTTTTTTAAAAATGAACACATTCATATTCCTAAACAACGTGAAAAGGAGTATTTTGAGAAATTTATAATTAACTCCATTCGGAAATTCAAGGTTCATAGTGCTGGTTTTGATATAATTGAGGAGAAACCCAAGCCTTCCATTATTCTGTCAGTTGAATCCAACCTGGCATATCATCCAGTGTTAGCTTTGCGGTTCGATTATGGCCGGAATATTTTGGTTCAACCGGGCAGCAACGATGAGGTTTATGTTATAATGTCCAATGTTGGGGAGCAATATACACTTTATAAGGTATTTAGAAATCTCACACTGGAAGATTCTATAGCAAGTGAACTTAAAAAAATGGGTTTAATCCCCGATCAGTTAGCATTTTTCTCCCTGCCAACTGTCGAAGGGAATGCAAACGAAGAGGAAGTAGCAGACCTTGTAAATTGGTTAAACGAACATGGAACTCGGCTTGAGAAGATGGGTGTAGAAATCAGACAGGAATTTTTTGACAAGAAATATTATTTGAATCCGATCAAACTCGAAACGAATATTAAGGTAAATGGCGACTGGTTTGATGTTCATGCAATTGTTCATTTGGGAGGGTATGATATTCCTTTTATCAAATTTCGAAATCATATACTTAAGAATAACCGGGAATATATATTGCCAAATGGGCAGGTAATGATTCTACCCAAAGAGTGGTTCTCAAAATACACCGATTTATTCCTTTTTGCTCAGAAAGGCCAGGAAAACCTTGCCATCAGCAAACTTCATTATAAGGTTCTGGAAGAGACATTTTCAGGAATGGATAAGGGGCAAATTGGCTCCTTTTATGAGTTAATGAACTCGTCAGCTCATAAATCGGAAAAAGTTCCTGAGTCGGTTCATGCTGAACTTCGGCCATATCAAAAGGAAGGATATTATTGGATGTACCTGCTTTTTCAAAACAATTTGGGTGGTTGTTTGGCCGACGATATGGGATTGGGTAAAACACTTCAAACACTTGCCGTACTTTCAAAAACCTTGGAAGAAACAAGTGGAAATTCTGGCCAGATAATTCCAAATGAAAAGAAAGTTACCCAACTTTCTTTATTTGCACAGAATACTCCCAAAATCAATTTGCCAGCCACACTGGTAGTATTGCCATCCTCGCTGGTTCATAACTGGGCAAACGAAATCACCAAGTTTGCCCCCAACCTGAAATACTTAAAGCATATTGGTATTAACCGCGAAACCGATATCAAGGAATTTGATAAGTATAATATTATTCTTACCACCTATGGGGTTGTTCGTAACGAGATAGACTCACTTCGCAGGTACGAATTTTTTTACGCGATACTGGACGAAAGCCAGGTAGTAAAAAACCCCGATTCGAAGATATTTCAGGCTGTTTGTGAATTGAAATCGAGGTATAAGTTGGTACTAACGGGTACGCCCATTGAAAATTCCTTATCCGATTTATGGGCGCAAATGAATTTTGTTAATCCCGGATTGCTGGGAGAGCTTTCCTTTTTCCGGCAAAATTTTATTACACCCATTGAAAAGGAATTCGACATAGAAAAACAGGAGCGGTTAAGGACCATTATTCAACCATTTATTCTTCGACGCACCAAGCAGGAAGTTGCCTCCGACCTGCCGGAACTAAACGAACAGGTTCGTTATTGTAATATGACAGATAGTCAGAAGAATTATTACGAAACCGAAAAATCGAAGGTCAGGAACGAAATTCTCGATAGCATTTCGAATGTAGGGGTTGAGAAATCTGCAATGCTGGTACTTCAGGCATTAACCCGTCTTCGGCAAATAGCAAATCATCCTGTTTTTGTAGATGCGGAATACAATGGTGATTCAGGAAAGTACGAAGAGGTTATCAGCAGCATTGAGAATATAATTGCCGAAAACCATAAGGTACTTATATTTTCGTCGTTTGTAAAGCATTTGGAATTATTTGAACAGTATTTTACTAAAAATAACCGGAAATATGCTAAGTTAATTGGGGCTACCCGAAATCGGGAAGAAGTAATAAAACAATTTCAGAACGATCCGGAAACCCATTTTTTCCTGATTTCGTTGAAAGCCGGTGGGGTAGGGTTAAACCTTACCGCTGCTGATTATGTGTTTATTCTGGATCCCTGGTGGAATCCGGCTTCCGAGATGCAGGCCATTAGCCGGGCGCACCGCATAGGCCAAACCGAAAGGGTATTTGTATATCGTTACATTTCTGCCGAAACGGTCGAAGAAAAGATTATCCGCTTGCAGGAGCGTAAATCGGAACTTGCCGATTTGTTTATTAATAACAATAATCCTTTTAAAACTATTGGCAAGGAAAATATTATGGATTTATTTGAGTAATATTGAGTCCACTCCGAGGGGGTAAAAGACTTTTCGGAGCAGACTCAATATTTAATCCCATTTCCTCTGCTTTTTTAAGCAGAAGGGCATAGGCCTGATCATAATTGTTCTCAATAATACCATCCAAAATAGCATCTTTCAGGGTGGTTTTTAAAATACCAATTTCGCGCCCCGGCGAAAGGGAGAATATGCGCATAATTTCGTCGCCGCTAATAGGAGGTTGGAAGTTACGAATGGCATCTTTTTCTTCAAGCTCTTTGAGCTTTTGGCGAACAAGCTCGAAATTTTGCGAGAAACGTCTTACCTTTTCCGGGTTTCCGGATGTAATATCGGCATCGCAAAGCATCATCAGGTCGTCAATATCATCTCCTGCATCAAACAGTAAACGGCGCACGGCCGAATCGGTAACCACCTCCTGCGACAGCACAATAGGGCGAAGGTGCAGCAGAACCAGCTTTTGAACGTATTTCATCTTATCGTTCTGGGGCAATTTCAACGCGCGGAAAATGTCGGGAACCATTTTTGCCCCTAGAAATTCGTGTCCATGAAATGTCCATCCCTGTTGCGGAAAGTACTTTTTTGTTTGTGGTTTGGCAATATCATGTAGCAGTGCCGCCCAACGTAACCACAACGAATCGGTTTTTTCACAAATATTGTCGAGGACTTTCAGGCTATGCAGAAAGTTATCTTTATGAGATTTATTATTAATTGTCTCTGTTCCTTTTAGTTTTACCAATTCCGGAAAAATTAATTCTAATAGTCCCGATTGGTCAAGAAGCTTGAAACCTACAGATGGGGTAGGAGAAAGGAGGATTTTATTTATTTCGTCAATGATTCTCTCTTTCGAAATTATTCCAATCCGGTCTTTGTTTCTGCAAATGGATTCAAAGGTGTTTTCATCGATTTCAAAACCCAGTTGGGTGGCAAACCGAATTCCCCGCATCATTCGCAATGGGTCGTCCGAAAATGTTTTATCCGGATCCATGGGTGTGCGAAGAATTTTAGATTTTAAATCGGCTGTTCCTCCAAACGGATCAACGATTGAGCCAAATTCTTTTCCTAAACTAATAGCCAGCGCGTTAATGGTGAAATCGCGACGTTCCTGATCATCCTTCAAACTACCGTTTTCCACAATTGGTTTGCGGGAGTCGCGCCGATAGGATTCTTTTCGGGCTCCCACAAATTCAATTTCGTAATCTTTGTATTTTAGCATGGCGGTGCCAAAATTCTTAAACACCGTCACCAATGTATCCTTCCCGGTTTTAACGGCTACTTTATTCGCTAAATCAATTCCATTTCCAACCACTACAATATCAATGTCTTTCGATTTTCTTTTTAAAAGGGCATCCCTGACAAACCCTCCAATTACGTATACTTCCAGGTCTTCTTGTAAGGCAATTTCTGAAATAATTTTAAATACGGGATGCTTAAGACAATTCTGCATAATTAAATTCTACATTCATAAATTTTGCTGACAAAATTACAATTATTTACTTTCGGTAAACTCTTTTCTTTTTTGCTTGTCTTATAACAAAAGCATTTTGTAGGTGTTCATTTAACCTTTCACAGTCGTTTTGTTAAGATTTAAGCTTCGACTCTGTCTGGTTAATTGATACTAGTTTCATAATGATCGATTTAGAATTGTATTTGTACAATGGTATAAAACAGGTATAATTTATAGTGCTTTCCCCTTTATTCTGAACCCAACCATTCCGTAAAAAGCCACAAAACTAAAGCAGAGTAGTGGTAAAATAAAACCAAGGGCCATACTTCCCGTGGTATCTTTAATTGCTCCCATTGCTAAAGGAAGGAATGCTCCACCAGCAACCGCCATTACTAAAAAGGAAGATGCTTTTTTGGTCAATGGTCCTAAATTACGGATACCCAATGCAAAAATTGTAGGGAACATAATCGACATAAAAAAGTAAGTACTAAACAATGCAATTACAGATAGCCATCCTAATCCCAAGGTTACCAACAGCATCAAAATGGTGCAGATGGTACCATATACAGCTAATATTCGCTGTGCTTTAAAGAATTTCATCATGTATGAGCCGCTTAACCGGCCTATCCAGAACATTCCCATACCGCCAAAGGCTAGTACTAGCGAAGCTGCCTGTTCGGGATTTTTAGGCGTGAAAATTTCCCCAAAGCCTCCTAAATGTGACATAATATTCACTACAGGTTCCTGAACATTTGGTAATTCAAGCGTAACATAATTTATGAAAAAGGAATTTATACCTGTTTGTGCTGCTACATATAAAAATTGTGCAATTACTGCCATTACAAAAAAAGGATATTTCAGCAATAGTTTCATTGGAGGGTTTTCTTCCAGGTGTTTTTGGTCACTTTCTTCCTTTATTTCGGGAAGCTTTGTAAAGATAAATCCGATAGCTACTACTAAAACCACACAACCAATAATCATATAGGGGGTGATAAGGGAATCGAATTTGTCAGCGCCATCTGATTTTTCGGCTCCAAAAATTAGTAACCCTCCAATTAAAGGGCCAAGGATCCATCCAACTGCATTAAACGATTGGGAGAAATTTATACGCTGTGCCCCGCTTTCAGGTGGGCCTAATACTGTTGCATAAGGATTGGCGGCAGTTTCGAGAAAAGCTAACCCGCAAGCAATAATAAATAAAGCTATTAAAAATGGCAGGAAGGTTCCTAAAAGTGCTGCGGGATAAAACAAGAACGCCCCAGTTGCAAAAAGAAGTAAACCGAAGATTATCCCCTTTCTATACCCGAACTTTTTCATGATTAAACCCGCCGGAATACCCATTGCTAAATACCCGATATAAACAGAGAACTGTACAAATGCCGATTGGGTATAATTGACATGCAGAATATCCTGAAAATGCTTATTTAAAACATCCAGCAAGCTATGGGCAAATCCCCAGAGAAGGAATAAGCTGGTAATAAGAACGAAGGGGATAAGGTAATTTTTGCCGTTGTAACGTACCAGCGATTTTTTAGGTTCAGTCATAGGTTATGTAGTTAAAAGAGTTGCTGAATAATTTTTTGGTTAAAATGCGGTTTTAATTTCATTTAATTCTATTCCGAAAATGAGCTGGGTGATTTTTGAAAGTTGCGCTTCATCTCCTTCCAGGTGGAATATCGTTTGCTTATGGGTAAGTTTTTCGCCCGACTTAAGTTGAGCGGCAGGAGAGGAGCTTTCCAATTCATAAAATGGTCCCATTTGAGATCCGTCTTCTACAGGGCCGTCGTTATAAGCATTAATGGCATCGCCCGAAAAGGGGTCTTTTTGGATCTCCCATTTGGAATTTACATACTTAGTATTGCCTTCGGGCAATTCACAATAAAGCAATGTTAATGCTTTACGTCCGGTGTCGTAACTGCCCGACCAATTATTTGCCCTGCGGGGATTTATACCAATTTTACTACGGTATTTTCCGTCCGCTTGAAAGTAGATGATACCATTTTTGATATTTAACCTATCAGCAGGAACTTTACCAAAATAATCGTCGTTTACAATAGGTCCCAGTTCCTTTTCACTACCTTCCTTGAAGGGTATAAATATTACCACATTGGGAGATGGATTGAGCATTGAAAGCATCCAGATGGAAAGCATTCCGGATTCAGGTGTCCATTCCTTTTGCCCTTTGTTAACAAGTATGTTTTGAGATTGATAAGCCACTGACTTTATTCCATCGGTTAGCTCTATCCCCAACATTTTAGCTGTTTCATTCAGCGATAGAAGTTTTATAGTTCTTTCAATTTCAGCATCAAATCTTGTATTGCTGAAGTTTATCAATTCAACCTTTGCTTTGAAGGTAGCTTCGATATTGGATGAATTTGTCAGTTCAAAGGGCAATGTATCCAGTATCGCAGGAACATACCAGTTCTTAAATTCCTGTTTAACTCCCGGGGTAAAATAAATCGAGAATTGTCCACCTTCGGGCCCCAGCCAAAATCGTTCTTCTCCGCCATATGCGTTGATATGTTCGGTTGGAATTTTCGATTCTATTAATTTATAATTTATCCAGCCATTGCTATGTCCCTCCAAACCATTTGCGGAAGAAGTCATTACCCTTCCCTGGTAATTTGGGCAAATAACGACCATCGCTTTCGTAATTGTATCCTGAAGCAAAACGAGGTTATTATGATGCGATTTCAGAAATTTATAATCGTATCCCAATGTTCCTTTTATGAAATTTGTATCGGCCATATCGGTTTTTTTGTTCGATGGGAGGTTACATCCCACTGTTAAAAAGAGGGATGTAACCAGAATTGCTATAAATTTTTGGTGAATCATGTTATTTTAATTCAATTTTGATCACAGTATCGATTTTGTTTGGCAACTCGAATGTTGCGTGGGTAGGGCTGTTTACATTGATAAAGAAATTTCCCTCGCTGCCATTGCCCCACCAGGAGGTTGAAGTTGGTAATTCGGCTCCTGAACTTAGCAAGGTAACACTTTTTACTTTTCCTGCTATTCCCGGTATATTTATATGTCCAATAATTGGATACATCCAGTGAGCATAAATGACATTTCCTTTTTGCGTGATTCTTCCCCATTCAGGTTTTTCGATGGCAGAACTGCCGCAACCATAAATACTTTCCGAATTTAAAGCCATCCAGTTGCCAACTTCTTCCAGAATTTCAAGGCTTTTGGCGGGAATCCGTCCGGAAGCATCCGGTCCGACATTCAACAATAAATTTCCGTCTTTCGAAACACAGTTTACAAGGGACGAAACAATAAGTTCGGGCGATTTCCAATTATGGTCGTTTTCAGTATATCCCCAGTTATTATTCAGTGTCAGGCAGGTTTCCCAAGGCATTGGTTTCCCGGAAACATGCAGAATGCCTTTGTCGGGAATAGCTTGCTCGGGAGTTTCAATATCGCCATAGTTGGATATTTCGCGACCTTTTGGCGAAACGCCATGGTTCACTTCAAGACGGTTGTCGAGAATAATTTCGGGTTGATATTTATGTAACATTGCTACCAGTTCTTTTGCTTTCCACTTTTCTCCTGAGTAATCGTCAAATGAGTAATCGAACCACATGATATCCAGTTTTCCATAGTTTTTGGAAAGTTCTTCAACCTGACCATGCATGTATTTCAGGTAATTGTCCCAATTGAATTTTTGCTTTCCGTAATTTGCATCATCGCGCTGAGGATGGTTTCCAACATTGGGGTAATCAGGATGATGCCAGTCGATTAGGGAGTAATATAGTCCCACTTTTATTCCCTCGGCACGAAAAGCATCCAGAAATTCGCGGACAATATCCCTGCCATCAAATCGCACACTAGCTTTATAGTCGGTAAGTTTGCTGTCGAATAAACAAAAACCGTCGTGGTGTTTTGCTGTGAGTACCGCATATTTCATCCCAGCTTTTTTGGCTGCTTTGGCCCATTCCTTCGCATTGTATGCCGAAGGATAAAAGGCATCGACATACTTTTGATACTGTTCGGTAGTAAGTTTTTCATTCGACTTTACCCATTCTCCTTTGGCAGGAATAGCATACGCCCCAAAATGGATAAACATTCCAAAGCGGGCATCGCGAAACCATTGGGTTCGCTGCATTTTTTCGTTGTAACTATCCTGTGCTTTCATCGGCATAGCGATTAATACTGCAAAAATTAATAAGATTGTTCTCATAAGGATTTATATTGATTGTTTAATTGTTTTTATTCATTACCCCAAAGTTTTGAGCCTTTGCCCTTGTCAGTTCTCCAGGCATCCCGCCATTTGTGTATTTCGGATGGTCCAATAAGTGGCAATAGTTTTCTTCCTTCCTTATCAGGAATTGGAGTAAGGGATGCAGCTTCGCTTTGATACCAATATGCAACGGTAGCCAGGTCGAGTGTGAGGCAATTGTTATGTCCGTGTTCAATAGTGAAGCGCATTGATTTATCGAAATAGAAAGGATCTGCAATATGAAACCGGTAAGCATGGGTGCGCCCAAGCCAGCCGGTTTCGTCATTTACACGTGCCCAGCCAAAGTAAGGATGACCGTAAATTTCTTTGGGACACCACGACGAATTAAAATAGTCTTCGGTTCCTGTGCCAACAATAGAAGGCAATGCTTCCCCATCGATAAATACCATTTCGTCGCCTTCGCCATACCACATTGGAGTAGGAGATTGTACATAATAATTCACCCCAACAAATTGACCTTTGCCTTTGATATCAGCTATCAGATAATTTTTCTCACCGGTTTTATTTTCACCTTGCGGGCCTAACACTCCCCATTCATTTTCCCCATCGGAGTTCGCATCAGTAACTTCCCTGTTAAACCAGGCATGAAACCTACCCATATTGGTTGGTAGTTTGTCCATTTCAACATAATCGATATTGAAATAAAAAGCGTCAATGTTGGTGCCGGTTTGATTTTCTATTTCAATTCTGGCACCGTTGGAAAAAGGCATGGCGAAATAACTTACGAGGCCATGGCCGGTAACGGGTGATGCGCATAAAGGCAGTGAATTGAATGCATATTTTTCGTTCCAGCCTTGTCCGAAGAATGGACCAATGGGAGATTCTACTGAAGGATAAGGCTTTCCGTCCCAATAAATGCGGAGGATGATGTCGTTTCGGTTTAATTTGTCGGGCGAAGGAGCAATGGTTATCCAGATGTGATTAATTACACCGGCGCCTTTAACATCCATAATAGTCCTTTTTTCACCTGTTTTGATGCCCTCTAACCGGTCGTTATTACCACCGGAATGATCGTAGCTTCCAATTCGTTTGGATTTTAAGTTTTTTTGAATTTTTGTTAAATTGTAAAGTTCATTATTCATTTCCTGCGCAAAAATGCCGGAGATTAAAAACAGGGAGCTTAAAATCAAGGTAGTTAGTAGTTTTTTCATTTTAAGATATTTTAAATGGTTAAAACTAGTAGGAGTGATGTTTTAATTGAGTAGTTGATGAATAATTAGTTATAAGATCATGTTAGTATGT
>JAIFLU010000180.1 GCA_020048915.1 Bacteroidota bacterium
GTTTGTTAGAGATGGTTTGTTAGGTAAACTTGATGAAAAAAGGCTTGCTAATGAATAACACAATTATAAATTTTGAGAAAAGAAAATTAGAGATTAATACTTACTTAGACTACTTACTTCTTCTTGATAAAGATACGGTTGAATTAAAATACATTGAAAATCAATAAATTAAGTGTAAACAAGTTGCTCCAGAATTTTTAACAACTTTGACGGCAAACTCCTTTTTATTACTTTATAATGTAATTGAATCAACTATAAGAAATTCAATCGTTGCCATATATGATAATATTAAAGCGGAAGGAGTAACCTTTAATGAATTGTCTGGTAATTTAAAAAAACTCTGGACAAAATTTGAAACTGACCGATTTAAAGAGGGAAACTTTCGAATGGAAACTATTAGAGATTTTGTGCTTGACTTTGCAAACAAAATTGTATTAAATGAAGTTGTTATCTTTTCGGAAGAGTGGATGGATTTTTCGGGGAATCTTGATGCGGACGAAATTAGAGGTTTAGCTGAAAAGATTGGTTTTTTAAAGTCTCCTGATGGCCGAAATCTTGTGAAAATAAAAGATAAACGGAATCGTTTAGCTCATGGCGAGCATACATTTTATGATGTAGGTAAGGATTTTTCTGTTCGTGAAATAATTGAATTAAAAGATGAGGTTTTTGTATATCTTGATGATGTTGTTAAAAACGTAGGTGATTATATTGCATCTAAAAGTTATATGGTTAATGGTTAGCCAACGCATTTGGAGGAACATTTGCAATTCACCCAGGCCAAAACTAAAACCCAAAATTGCAAAAGAGCCACTAAAGCCAATGCACGGCAAGCAGAAAAATTGTAGCAAATTGATTGGAAAAATATTAAATACAAAGAACACCATGCGGTAATATGGTATATAAAACATTGGGAAACCTGTTGGTTATCGAGCATTTCAGCTCGTATCAAAGGCACCTGCAACTTGACAGAAAAGTGCTTCGGAATACCAAACGTTTCATATACGCAAACGTTCTAAACATGATGACTATGAAAAACATTCATTATTTCCTGTCAATGCTTGCAATCTTAATCGTTAGCAGCACATATTCAGTTCAATCGCAAGAGAAGTCATCCATTCAAACTGTGGAATCCGATGGTATTAATCGAGCTTCTATAAATGCGAGCGATAGCCTGAAAACCACTATTGATTTGGATTCCATTAATAACCAGAATTCACAAAACCAACTAAAGGAGCTTAACAAACCAAATGATTATAAAACTGAGATGAAACAAAGTGAAATCCCTTCCGAAAATGAATTGGTTCCCCTATCTAAAGAAAATATTCCGGAACAAATAATGCAGCAGGATATGGAGAAACCTGAAGAAACAGTGGATGAAGAGAAAAACCCAGAATAAACAAATCCAACATCTCCCTAAAAATTATTCAGCTTTTCAGAATTAATAACCTGCTTATACTTTAAAATAAGCAATACTATCTTTTAATAATTCTGCCTGACTTGCAAGCTCTTCTGCACTGGTAGCCATTTCTTCTGAAGCGGCGGCATTCTGCTGAGTAACCTGATTTAATTGTTGCACAGCACTGTTAATCTGATCCGATCCCGCATTTTGTTCATTACTGGAAGCAACAATTTCAGCAATAAGTTTTATTGTTTTTTCTATTTCAGGAACCAGTTTGGTCATTAAAACCTTATTTGTCTCCGTTGATGTAACACAAGATCTGGATAAAACATTGATTTCGTTGGCAGCATTTTTGCTTCTTTCGGCCAGTTTGCGTACTTCAGCTGCAACAACCGCAAACCCTCTTCCATGCTCTCCAGCGCGAGCCGCTTCCACAGCCGCATTTAATGCAAGAATATTTGTTTGAAATGCAATATCGGAAATAACAGATATTTTTGATGCAATTTCATGAATCGATAGTAAGCTTTGTTCCGAAGCTATTTTTACCGAATTTACACCGTTCATCAGATTAGCGGTGATCTTGCCAGTTTGATTTGCATTTTCAGTACTCTGCTGAATATTTGAAACCATTTCTTCAATAGAGGAGGATACTTCTTCAATAGACGATGCCTGCTCATTTGCCCCTTGCGACACTTGTTCGGATGCAGCATTAAGCTGTTGACTTGCCGAGACTATATTTCCTGCACCCGAATTTATGTTTTCAATTATTTCCCGAAGTTTATGTGTCATTGCTAAAAGTTTTTCAAGTAAGGTACCCATTTCATCTTTTGTAATTTCTGTAACTGACACTTTCAGGTTTCCTTTAGCAATTTCATTCACAACGTTTTGAGCTGTATGTATGGAATTCGTTATCGATTTATTTATTGAAAACACAATAAAAAACATAATAACAATTATAATAACCACCAATAATACCAGGTTTCGGATAGTTGCAGTTATATCGGCTTCATTTCTTGTTTTAACTGTAACTAATAATTTAGTTACTTCGGGTTGAATTTTGTGGGCGGCATCTCGTAATTCTTTATTTAATCCCTGATTTTCATCTAATCCGATAATATTATCAATCGTTAATACTTTTGAGAATAAAACCTGATATTGGTCTAAAAGATTAATTATTTCTTCCTTTGTTGAACTCGAAAGCGAGTTTTTCTGATTAATGGTTTGAATGAACGATTTATATTCGGTTTGAAATTGTTCAAAATACTTAGGATCCTTTCTCAAGTAATAATCTTTTTCATGTTTTCGCAAAGTGAGTAAATGAACCATCAAGTCGCTCTGATTGGCCCCTTTTTTTATAGCAACTTCAGCTTTGTGCACAGCAGATCTGAATTCACCAGTCAACCCATAATCCAAATAACCTTTCTTATAATATTCTGTTTCAATACTTTGAAAATTGGAGTTGTACAAATTGAAAATATCTATTAAACCTGAAATATCAGTGATCAGGTTAAACCGATTGATGTCTTTATTACTTCTTAAACTGTCTAAAACATTTATAACATAGTCGAGATCGGTTTTTATACCCCCTAAATACTTACTTTCTCTGGTTTTAAAATAGTTGACATTGTATAAATCTCTAAGTAAAAAATCCTTTTCATTTTTACGCAGTTCAAGCGCATACTCATTCACAAAATTTAAGCTTTTGGTTAGGTCATTTAACCGCTGAATCTTCCTGAAAGAACTAAATGTATATCCCCCTATGATTAACAAAAAAAGCACCACCAAAGCAATGTTTAATGTTAAACGCATTCTAATACTAAGATTTCTCATATATATATATATACTTTTAATCTTAAATATAGGCATTTTTTTGAACTTTTATTAAACTTTTATTAACTCCATTTGTTACCAAGCTGCTATATGAAAAAAAATAATAAAACTACTTAAATCCTAATAATTAGGTGTTTTTAGTTTACATATATCCATTTAAGTATATCTTAACTACCCGATTAACCACTATAATTCGATGTTGGAGTTTTGTTTTTGGTAGTTGGTAATATCAGTTTAAAAAGAAGCTATAAATGAGAGTTACTACTCATTAATGACTGTTTTTTTAATGGTAGCTATTTTATTAACCTTCCCCGAGGAAGTAATATCAAACGTTTCGATAAAATGAATGCCCCGAGGCATTTCAAAAGAGTCTAAGACCAATTTCATGTTTTGGTTTAGTTTCGCTAATTCTGATTCATTAAATGCATCTCCTTCAATAACCAAAACAACTTTCTCGGACAGCTTTTCGTCAGGGAGAGAACTTATAAAATAACGCCGTTCGAACAATAGTTCCAGCTTCTTCTCCATTTGTTCGGGGAAAAGCTTTATCCCACCCGAATTGATTACATGATCGAAACGTCCCATCCATTTAAACTGATTTTTGCCTGATATCTCGACCACGTCGTTGGTGACAATTTCAATATGGCTTAAAGCAGCAGCTTTTATTACCAGGCAATTTCGCTCATCGGCACTGACTTCAATTCCTGGAAGGATGGTAAACAAATCTTCTGCGTCCTCGCCATTCAACTTACGGAGAGCAATATGTGAGCATGTTTCGGTCATTCCATAGGTCTCGTAAACCTCGGAATCAAGTTTCTTGATAAGCTGCTGAAGTTTTTGGCTAACCGGACTTCCACCCACAATCATCTTCTTAACTACTTTTCCCTGAAAAGATTGGTACGACTGTATTACCTGAAAGGGAGTAACCGCAGTGAAATCAATATCCGTATTCAGTTCGGAAAATGGATTTCCCGATGGTTTAACGGTGAGCAAATTAAACCCTGAGACCAACGCCCGAACCAGCATCATTTTACCGGCTATATAACTGGCCGGAAGGCATAATAATGCTTTACTGTTGTGCCTTAAATCAAAAAATGAGCAGGTCATTTTGGCCGAATTCACCATGCTTTGCTTCGATAGCTTTATAGATTTAGGCTCTCCGGTGGAACCGGAGGTATGCGCTTCAATATACGTTTCTTTATTAAACCACTCTTTCAGAAACTGAACTACCAAATTTCTCCACGATTCCTCCGGTTCCTTTTCCGAAAAAAGGTGAATCGTTTCGGCAGCATACCAAACACTATCTAATTGAATTTTCAGGTAGCTGTTCATTCCAGAATCGGATTAAGATTCCAGCCAATTTCCGGTTTATACCAAAGTCTGGCATTTTCAATAGCCAAAGGAGATATAATATTATTAAGATACAATTGCCCGGTTCCAAGGCCTTGAGGTAAACTTGTCTGTAAGGACGATGTCCATTGAGCAATCGCATTTAACCCTATATTTGATTCCAGCGCCGAGGTTACCCACCAATCTACTTTACTTTTTTTTGCAACATCCATCCACTCTAATGACTTTGCAAATCCTCCCAATAAACTAGGTTTTAAAATAATATAAGAAGGCTTTATTGCTATAAGAAGGCCTTCCTTTTCTTGAATGTTTTTAATACCTATCAGTTCTTCGTCGAGCGCTATCCGGATGGGCGATTTTTCGCAAAGCGAAGCCATTTGATCCCATTGTCCTGCTTTAATGGGTTGTTCGATGGAATGAATACTATATTCCGCTAAACGGGTTAACTTTTCGAGTGCCTCAGAAGGATTAAAAGCACCATTCGCATCCAGCCGGATTTCCAACTCCTGCGGAGCGTAGTTTTTGCGAATATTCGAAAGGATTTCCAATTCCGTCTCAAAATCGAGTGCACCAATCTTCAGCTTAATGCAACGATATCCCGAAGCTATCTTTTCGCGGATTTGCTTCTCCATAAAGACCTTGTCGCCCATCCAAACCAAACCGTTTATTGGAATTCCTTCCACGCCATCGGCAAAGGTTCCTGCAAAAAGCTTTTTGGTTCCCCGATTCTCCAGATCAAGCAACGCTGTCTCCAACCCAAAGGCGATAGAAGGAAAATCCTTTAAATCTATATCCCTGATTTTGTCCCCATTACTCAGTTGATTGCAAACTTCCTGTAATTTTTCAATATACCCTTTTACTGGGTCAATGCTTAATCCGGGAAGAGTGGAGCATTCACCTATTCCTGTATAGCCATTGTTTTCCAAAATCAGAAAATATCCTTCCTTTTCGTGCATTACTCCGCGCGAAGTGCCAGCTGCAAACTTAAAATGTAAGGTGTAAGGTTTTATAAGGGCGGAGAGGGGCATACGGGTTACGAGTTGCGGGTTACGGGTTAAATTTGTTGCGGGGTGTGAGTTAAAAAATGGGTTAAGGGTTAAATTGTTTCGGGTTGCGGGTTATGGGGTAAGGGTAAATTGTTACGGGTTACGATCCGCGATAGCTATCGGGAGCGGGTTAAAAACAGGTTACTGGTTAAAATAAAAGTTGCAATCCCGATAGTTGTAACCTGAAACTTGCAACCTTATTAAACAACTCAGAGCGCGAAACCCGAAACACCTTTAAACATCCCGTAACTCGCATCTCGTATCGCGCAACCCGTATCTCGCAACCCGAAACCCGGATCTTCTTCTTAAATCACCAACCCCAGTCCAAAAGCAATCGAAAAAAGCAAGGTCGACAACGCTAATTTCCGGAGTTCGCTATTGAGTTCAATGGGCTGTGTATTCTTAAAAACAGTGATAATATCCTGAATAAAAAACGGCACCGGGATTAAAAACAAGAACTGATAGCCCGATTTAAAATTCATAAGCGTATAAATAATCACTGTAACAAGAGCGCCAACAATTAAAACCAAATGGTAGATTTTGGCCTTTTCGCTTCCCATCATCACTACCAGGGTTTTCTTGAATGCTAATTTATCGCTGTGGTAATCGCGCATATTATTCAAATTCAACACCCCGGCACTTAAAAAGCCTATTGATGCCGCAGGAAGTATAAGATCGAGCTTTAGCTGGTTGGTATGTAAATAATAAGTACCCATAACCCCCACCAGGCCAAAGAAGATAAAAACGAACAAATCGCCCAGGCCATTATATCCGTAAGGGTTTTTACCAACCGTATATTTTACGGCAGCCAAAATAGCCCCCACTCCCACTAACAGAAAAATAATTTTTACCGGATTACCAATGCCATGTGTACCGGCAAAAATAAGTGAAATCCCCGAAAATAACGTTAATATTACCACCAGCGTAATGGCGAAAATCATTTGGGTTGGGCTGATCAACCCCGACTGTACCATCCGTTTTGGGCCAAGACGGTCGCCGCTATCGGTTCCCTTCTTGAAATCTCCATAATCATTTGCCAGGTTTGATAATATCTGAAGTAAAATAGTAGTTGCCGAGGCCAAAATGAATACCCGCCAGCTATAACGTCTTTCGGCAGCGGCAATAAAACTGCCCAATATAGTGCTCGACATTGCCAGTGGTAATGTACGAGGCCTTATGGCATGCATCCATGCGGAAAGTTGACTCATTAATTTTTTTGGTAAAGTTAAGGTAACTGTTGATATTTAGAAAAGTCGGGCTCCCTTTTTTCAAGAAATGCATTTTTCCCTTCCTGGGCTTCTTCTGTCATATAATACAACATGGTTGCATTACCGGCCAATTCCTGAATACCCGCCTGACCATC
The DNA here is from genome assembly GCA_020048915.1 of Bacteroidota bacterium. Taxonomy (GTDB): domain Bacteria; phylum Bacteroidota; class Bacteroidia; order Bacteroidales; family JAAUTT01; genus JAAUTT01. Next base: position 6,989 of record JAIFLU010000180.1, read on the forward strand.
CAATTCGGCATTCAATCCGGCTTTAATCATCCGCATTGCCAATGGGCTGTGTTTCATCATTTGTTTGCACCACGACACGGTTTCGTCCTCGAGTTGCTCCAATGGAACTACTTTATTCACGAGTCCCATTTCGTATGCTTCAGCGGCAGAATATTGCTTGCAGAGAAACCAAATTTCCCGGGCTTTCTTTTGTCCAACCACCCGTGCTAAATACGATGAGCCAAACCCTGCATCGAAACTCCCAACACGTGGACCAACTTGTCCAAATATCGCATTTTCGGAGGCGATAGAGAGATCGCACACCACATGCAATACATGTCCGCCACCTATGGCATAGCCATTTACCATGGCCACAACCGGTTTTGGCAAACTGCGGATTTGCTTTTGCAGATCGAGCACATTTAAACGTGGAACGCCATCTTTACCGATGTATCCGGCAAAATTCTTCACATTTTGATCTCCGCCGCTGCAAAAAGCTTTATCGCCTTCGCCTGTCAATATTACGGTAAAAATATGCTGGTCTTCGCGACAAATGGTCATCGCCTCGCACATCTCCTTCACAGTATCGGGAGTAAAAGCATTCCGGTAACGGGGACGATTAATGGTAATTTTAC
>JAIFLU010000160.1 GCA_020048915.1 Bacteroidota bacterium
TATAGAAAGCTCTTCGGTTGTTGGTGGTTCCGTATTTCCATATTTTCGGGGAATAATAATATCAAATTCCGCATTATCCTTTACGTCCTGTAGCGATTTTCCAGGGTGCAACGATAAAAGCATCATTTCTTTGGTATCGGAATGATACCCATACACTCCTATATCGGTGATAACTTTATATGGACCGGTATCTTTAGGCAGTCCGGCGTTTACCCTGGAATCTCCTCCTTCGAGGTATCCGGGAGTGGTTACAAAGTCGATTTTAGTGGCAAACCGTTTTTTATTTTGAGGTGTCACTACCATGGTTCTCCAGCACAATGAAGCCAGATCGTTTGCCCCTCCGCTTCCGGGAAAACGGGTTTGAGGTTTTAGATAGTTTTCGCCAATTATGGTAGAATTAAGGTTTCCATATTTATCAATCTGAGCGCCTCCCAGGAAGCAATAATCGACAATCCCGGCCTGACAAAGCTCCATAATTTCTGCCATCGAAGTGGCTTTTATGGCTTTGTACGATGTTCGTGAATCTCCTACTGAAATAGGCATGGTGCGCAATTGCGGGGCAATTCCTCCAGCCTCAAAGAGAATCATTAAATTGGGAGAATTTGTTAGTTGAGCAAGCATAGCTGCCGCGCATGGAACACCGGTACCGACCACCACCACCGCTCCATCTTCCAGATTTCGGGCGGCAATAGTGATCATTAATTCCATGTTATTATAATTTGCATTCATAATACAGGTTTAAAATAAATGTTCTATTTGCCGTAGTTTTTGTATTTTTTCCATGCCTCCGTTTCGCTGAAGGTATTCGTTGAAATCTTTTGTTGACCGAATGTTTTCGTCAATAAACTTTTCAAATTGAATTGGATCTTTTTCTTTCACTAACCATTCGGTAAGATGTTCTTCGTCCGAAAAATATTCACCGGGCATGTTTCCAGGGTAAGAACCATAGGGAACTTCGATAACCGCATCAACGCACCAAAATGGAATTACTGTTTTTCCAGGTTCCCTGCGGATATCTTCGTTCGAAATTAGCTTCTCTGTAGTAATTACCACTCTTTTTGAGGCTTTCGCAATATCGTCGTCGGCTACCAATATGCCATCGATCTGACAGTTCCCGTATATATCAGCGCGATGAACATGAATAAAAGCGACATCGGGATACAATGCAGGAAGAGCAGCCAGTTTCTGACCAGTGAAAGGGCACTCCACTTCTTTAGCAGCTGAATATTTAAAGGTATCGGTTCCAAGCATAACACGACTTGGCAGATAAGGCAAGCCCATTGCGGCTGCTTTTAACCTCCAGGCTAACGCTGCGTTAGACCATTCGGTAACCTTTAAATTCCCGGATTCAAAAACTTTTCGCGAAACTTTTGAAAGTCCGCGGGCCTCCAATCCAACAACGTAAGCAGCATCGCAGCGGTTAAAACAATTTCCTGCGCTTAAAAGCTGACAATCGTGCGTGGCAACATGTCCTGAAAAACCGAGATTTTTCCGGTTCTGCCTGATTACTTCATGAATAAGGGAGGTAGGAATTCTTACACCGCCAAAACCCCCAACAGCGAGATAATCACCATCGTGAATATATTCTTTTACAGCTTGCTCGACAGTAGTAACTTTATTCACCATTTTTTTCTTCGCTTTTCGGAAGAAAGCCCTCATATCGTCGCAATTTGGAGAGGTGAATAATTCTCCGATACCTTGTTTTAATGCTTCTTTACTCATATAAAAACCTATTTGTAAACAAACTATTGATATTTTTCTTCCAGGAAAAACAAAGCTTCTTCTATAGCTTTAATAGTATAGTCGATATCCTCCTGTGTATGCCGGTAGCAGATATACCCGTGGTGAAAAGGTTGGAGAAATACATTCCGGCGAATAATCTGCGTGTAAAAATCTGTTCGTTTTGCTTTATATTGCTTCGCCTGATCTTTATCAAAGGTAATAAACATCATGGGGGCAATTCCTGTAATTCTGGCACCAACTTTATGTTTATCCAGTAGACCTTTTACCTTATTATTAAAGTAGTTCCCTTTTTGCCATATTGCCTCAAGCACTTTATCTCTTTCCAGCATCTCTATAGTCTTTAATGCTGCTACATAACTCAAACTGTTTGGAAAAAATGTGGAAGAAATGAATACGTCCGACTCGCCTCTTTTCATAATTTCAGCCTTCCCGGTAACTGCTCCTATTGCATAGCCATTGGCCATTGCTTTGCCAAATACTGCTAAATCAGGGATAACACCATAATACTGCTGCGCTCCGCCCATGGATATCCTGAAACCACTTCTGATTTCGTCGAAAATACAAACAGCATTATATTTATGGGTTATTTCTTTTACACCTTCGAGAAAACCGGGTTGAGGCTCCTGCATTTCTTCTGCAAGCGGGTGTCCAAAAGGAGTAATAATTACAGCAGCTGTATCGTTGCCATGTTCTTTTAATAAAACTTTTAACCCTTCCAGATCGTTGTAGTGGAATTCGTAAACATCTTCGTACAGCTTTTTGGGAATCCCCCCTTTCACTTCACAACACCAGTCGTGCCAACCATGATACCCGCAACGAATAATTTTTGTTTTTCCGGTGTACGACCTTGCCAAACGAATAGCTGTTGATGTTGCATCGGAACCGGTACAAACAAACAGGCTCATCTCAGCACAAGGAATTATCTCCCTGAACTTCTCGGCTAATTGGTTTTGATATCGTTGAGTCAATGAGAAACAAAAACCTTTTTCCCGGATTTGTTCAATAACCGCATTGTCAATCTCTTCTTCACGATTGCCAATAATCATGGGGCCGTATGCACAGAGGTAATCAATATATTCATTACCATCAATATCTGTTACCCGGCCTCCTTTCCCACTATCAAAATATATGGGGTACTCGCCTTCAACAAAATTGTATGGGCGACGAATACCTAATACTCCACCGGGAATTAGAGATTTAGCATATTCAAATTCCTTAACTGAATTGGTAAGGTTGAGTTTTTGAACATTCATATAGATAGAATTTAATATTAGTAACTTAAAGCCGAAGAAAGAAACTACGAAAAATGTGAATGATGCCGAAAGGTTAAGATCGATGAATGATCTATAAGGGCGACTGCCCGGGAAAAGTTACAGGCAGCAGGTTAATTAAGATAGGAATCAGTTACTTCAAATCTCTGTATTTGCTCATACATCAATTTATCAATATACATCATTGTCTTAATTATAATTTTATGCTAAATTAAATTATTCCAAAATAAAAATACTTGATAGTTATCAGTATTAAAAGCGTTTTATAGCAGATGATCCAAATTTAGAAATGAAGAAGAAAAATATTGATTAGGTTTACTGATCTCCCAAATTAATTCTGCTAATAAATATCATAACCTGGATTATATTTAATTCGTTATTTTTACGGTCGTTCATTTAATATAAACTAACCATTTTATGAAAAAACTATTTTTCTTTTCTATTATCGTTGCTGTTATTGTTGGAAGCAACAGCAGTTGTAAAAACCAGGGTAAACAAACAGGTGCTGACTCTACAAATTTAAGTTTAACCGTCGATAGTTTTTTAGCATCTCCTGAAGCATGGGCTGGTAAAGAAATTGTAATTGCAGGAACGGTATCGCATGTTTGCAAACACAGTGGTAAAAAGCTTTTCCTTTTTGGTGCTAATCCCGAAAAAACTGTAAAAATTAATGCGGGAGGTAATTTTGCCACTTTCGACATCAAATATGAAGGATCGGATATTGAAATTACCGGAAATGTAGTGGAAGATGAAAAAATTGATGCTAATTATTTAAATGAATGGGAAGCCGAAATTAAAGAAATGGTTGGTGATAAAGACCAAAAAGTATGTAACGCTGAAAATACCGCTATTGCTGGACAAACTGGCATTGACAGTACTTCTGCTGAAAAAACAGAAGATCCATATGCGGATGTTAAAGAATTCCGAAATAAACTTGAAAAAAGCGGCAAACCCTATATTTCAATTTATGCAATCAATATTATTAGTTTAAAAGAAATCAAGAAAGAACCTTCTGCCAATTAAGACCCATTAAACTTATGTCATCAAATAGCCTGAAGGTTTTTCGCAAATGGAATCGAATTCTGCACCGGGATTTTGGGTATTTCTTTTTTGGACTTACAATTATTTATTGCCTCTCCGGAATTGCATTAAATCACAAAAAGGACTGGAACCCCAATTATAATATTACTTACAAAGAAATTTCTATAAGCGAAAACATCACACAATCTTCCGTTACATTGGATTGGGTGATGACTTTATTAAGGAAATACGATGAAGACGATCATTACAAGAAATATTATTTCCCTGATAAAAATTCGGTGAAGATATTTATTGATAATGGATCGGTTTCTATCGATCTCGGCTCGAAAACAGGCTACATTGAAAAAATCTCAAAAAGGCCCTTATTCTTTGAAATTAATTTCCTTCATTACAATCCGGGAAGATGGTGGTTGTGGTTTTCGGATATATTTTGTGTTGGTTTAATAATAATTGCCATTAGTGGTTTGTTTATTATAGCTAAAAGTAAAAATAGCTTGACCAGGCGTGGGGTTTGGCTAATTATTGCTGGTTTGGTTGTTCCGGTATTAGCGTTGTTTTTTCTAAAATAAAAAAAGCCTTACAAAAAGTAAGGCTTAAATTTTCAAATGTCAATAATATTATAACTATGCAAGTTTAACATTTACGGCATTTAATCCTTTTTTTCCTTGTTCCAGATCAAAAGTTACTTCGTCGTTTTCCCGGATACTTTCTTTTAAACCGGAGGAGTGCACAAAGTATTCCTTAGAAGAGGTTGCGTCTTTAATGAATCCAAATCCTTTTGAATCATTGAAAAATTTTACAGTTCCTTTATTCATAATATTGGTTTAATTTACAAGTGCAATATAAACTTATTTATTTTTTTATAAAAATAAATTAAGCTCAATTCCAGTCATATCTGCTAATTTATTTCATTTATTTTGTCTTCGCCTTAAATATCAATGTTATTTGGAATTTTTAAGTTCATTTAAAAGTTCTTTAACATTAAACGTGGCATAGGTTGAGGCATAATCGGACATGGCATATGGTATTATAAGGTCTTCGTTATTTATAATTGAGCCACAAGAATATACAACATTTGGGACATATCCTTCCCGTTCTTTTGTATTCGGAACTAATAACGGGTTTTTTAACCTTCCAATTTCCTTCTCAGGATGATTTAAATCGAACAACGACGCTCCTAAAACATATTCCCGCATAGGTCCTACCCCATGGGTTATTACTAACCACCCATCTTCAGTTTCAATTGGAGAACCACAATTCCCAATCTGAATAAATTCCCAGGGAAATCTTGGTTGCTGCAGCAATTTTGCCTCACGCCAAATCGTAATATTATCCGAAAAAGCAATATAGTTGTTAAACCCATCTAACCGGCAAAGCATAGCATATTTCCCGTTTATTTTTCTGGGAAACAATGCCATTCCCTTGTTCTGAGCAATTTCTCCATGAAGCGGCATTATCCTGTAATGATAAAAGTCTCTTGTTTCGAGCAGCTTTGGCAAAATGGAAATACCATCATAAGCAGTATAGGTAGCGTAATACAGTACTTTATTATCATCGTCTGTAAATTTCACAAAACGGGCATCTTCAATACCATTTTTTTCCATGGCCGAAACAGGAAAAATAACTCTTTCGGAAATGTTCGTATCCAATGAAAATTGAAGCTCATAATGAGATGAAGCGAGCCAGATTATCTGATTAAATAGAATCTCCTTATCAGAAGCTAGATGAAGTGATTTTTTAGCCGCTTCCACACATTTTCGGAGCTCACCATAAGTAAACTTATCATTAAGCTTATCCAAGATAAAACCGGAAGGTATTATGGCAAGAAAATCCTGCATTTCATCTAGTTTTGTTCTAAAAGTTTCTTTGTCGTATATATGCCGGCGAATATGCTCAGCCTCTTCGAGCATCCTTCCGACAGGCTCTATGGTTAGATTGCTGTTTTTATCAAGCAACCCTGCTCGAAATACAATTGACGAAAGATGTCCTTCTCCGGTAGCCCTAAAGCTTATTATCACCCGTTTTTCGTCTTTACCAGTCTCCGACTGATCCGGATGTTCTACAATGGATGGATTAAAAAAAGCGGCTGATTCAATTGAATACTCCATAGTAAAATAGGAGCCTAAAAGAATTTTCTTTGAGTAATCAAGTAATTCAGGATCAATATCTAACTGAGTGAACAAATGGGCTATTTTATTAAAGTGCTTTTCAAATATTTTTGAAATATTCCGGTGACGCATCGAATAATCTCTCAATACCTGGATTAAAGCAAAGGATGCCTCACTTTCAGACATGTTTAATACCGAACGTATAATATTCTTTGCTCTCTCGTCATCAATAAAAAGAAACCGCGCAATAACCCTTGTCGCATCCGGGTGAAATATTATATCCTTTCGGCTAACTAAAATTTGCATTAGAAATAAGTTTAACATTTTGTATAAAGGTAATAGGTAATGTTGAATAAGTAGTTGTATTTTAAAATAGTTTATAGCCCAACCAGAAAGGATATCTAATAAAAAAGATTGATTATTAAAACCCTTGAATTTGGGCTATTCAAGACATCAAGTTACTAATAGGAAATTTATTAATAGTCAAATATCTTATTTCTTGAGAAATAAAGACTATATTTGCTTTCTTATAAACTTTTCTGGTAATTAAATGTTTAAATACAATAATTCAAACCCTTTTATTTGTTTCTTCTGATTAAGAGCAAAACAGAATTGCCCTTAAACATTACCCGGGAAGATTACCGACCAGAAATAGATAGCTTCAAAAAATAACTACCAGACGAATACGGGTTAATTTGAATGACAATAAAACCGTTTAAAAATGGTTTTAATAAATGATAATTATTAGCATGGGAATATATTCCATGTTTTATTATATATTAATAACAATAATTAATAGGAGTAGATTATGTTTGAAAAAAAACAAAGTAGTTTTAAAACACCCGATTTAAGAGAATTGCAGGAAGTTGTAATTGATGTACGCACAAAAATATATATAGCACTTGGAGCAGACCCAGAAGAAGCCAAGAGTCGCTATTTAGCAAGATTGGAAGAAAAAAATAAGGTCCATTTTCCTGCTAAAAAGGTTGCTGCTGTTGTAGTAAGTGAAGTGAAAGAATAACTTTTTTAATTTTTTGATTTCGGCATTTTATATTAAAAATATGGCAACAGATACTATTAGAATCTTATTCGCTTGATAAAATAATATTCTAATACTATCGTGTTGTATTCTATTTTTTGCTTAATCTTTCAATATTTTTTCAGCTGCAAAATATCCTGAATTAAAGCTTTTTCTCATTCCAATCAGGCGGATTTTGTTTTAATAAGCTCTTTACAAAAAAATCACGCCTTTTCCGTTCACCATATTTTCCTCCCAGGGTATGATTCATTCCTGGTAAAACTAATAATTCAAAATCCTTTTGTGCTTTGATTAAGGCATCGGAAACTTTCATAGTTGAGGCCGGGTCCACATTATCGTCCACCTCTCCTACTATCAATAATAATTGTCCTTGTAATTT
>JAIFLU010000008.1 GCA_020048915.1 Bacteroidota bacterium
GTTTAACATTGACTTTATGCCTTATAAAGAAAAGAAAGTTGAAAAACTGTATTATTCAATCGGCGAGGTGGCTGAAATGTTTAATGTAAAACCTTCTCTCATAAGATTTTGGGAAAAGGAATTCGACATTATCAAACCAAAAAAGAATAAAAAGGGAAACCGGTTTTTTACAAAAGAAGATATTGATAATTTTCATTTAATATTTCATCAGGTTAAAGAAAAGGGTATGACCCTTAAAGGAGCTCAGATGAAATTAAAGGAAAATAAAAGTGATACGGTTAATAATTTTGAAGTTGTTAAAAACTTACAAGATATTCGAAAATTACTCCTTGAGCTAAAAGACAGTCTAGAAGGATAATTGCTCTCCTAATTTTATTATTAAAGGTTTCTTCCTAATTTTAGCATCAGAATTTTGGTTTTATTATGCATACAATTAGTGAAGTTATTTCAGTTATAGAACAAATTGCACCACTTCAATATCAAGAAGATTATGATAATAGTGGCCTGCAAATTGGTAATCGGTTAGTTCCGATAACGGGAGTTTTACTTTCTTTAGATGTTGACGAAAGAGTTATTGATGAGGCTATTAATCTAGGCGCTAACCTGATTATTTGCCATCATCCGGTAATTTTTAAAGGGATTAGATCTATTACTGGCAGGAATTCAATTGAGAAGACAATTATTAAAGCTATTCAGAATAATATAGCCATTTATGTTTGTCATACTAGCATAGATAATAATTCGCAAGGGGTAAGCTTTGTAATGGCCCAAAAGTTAAACCTTCAAAATATCAAGCCTCTTATTACTCAGTCCGGACAACTCTTTAAGCTCGTAACATTTATTCCTGAAAACCATTTAGAAAAGGTAAGAAAAGCAGTCTTTGAAGCAGGGGCAGGTCACATCGGGAATTATGATTTTTGTAGTTTTAGTGGAATTGGAGAAGGCTCATTCAGGGCATTAGATAATACACAACCATTTGTTGGTGTAAAAGGCGAAATGCATTTTGAGCCGGAAGTACGATTCGAAACAATTTTCCCAAAGCACCTTGAACGAATGGTAATTAGTGCATTAATTAGCAATCATCCATACGAAGAAGTAGCTTACGATATTATTCAGTTGAACAATCAAAATCCTTCTACAGGTGCTGGTGCAATTGGTGAATTAATTTTTCCTGAAGAGGAAAATGTATTCTTTCAAAAGCTTAAAGATGCATTTGGAACCTCGGTTATTCGCCATTCCAAATTTCTTGGAAAACCGATAAAAAAAATTGCTGTATGCGGTGGGAGTGGATATTCCTTTTTAAATGCAGCAAAGGCAAGCAATGCAGATGTTTTAGTAACAGCGGATATTAAGTATCATCAGTTTTCAGAAGCGGAAGAAAATTTAATTATTGCCGATATTGGGCATTATGAAAGCGAACAGTACATTATGGATTTTTTTTATGACATACTATTGAAAAATTTCTCTAAATTTGCGGTCTATTTTACGAAAGTAAATACCAATCCTATAAATTACTTTTAATATATGGTATCTGAAAAAAGCAAAACTGCAGAATCAACTGAAATCTCTATCGAGGAAAAGCTTCAAGCATTATATTTTCTTCAAAAAGTTCACTCAGGAGTAGATAAAATAAAAATTTTACGTGGTGAATTGCCATTAGAAGTGCAAGATTTAGAAGATGAAATTGAAGGTTTGGAAACCCGTATCAAAAATCATCAGGAAGAAATTAAAACCTTCGATACAGCAATTGCTAACAAAAAGAATGAAATTGTTAATTCGAACGGACTTATAAAGAAGTACAACGAACAACAAAATAATGTTCGGAATAACAGGGAATACGATTCACTTGCGAAGGAAATTGAATTCCAAACATTGGAAATAGAGCTTTGTGAAAAGCGGATCCGTGAATTTACGATTCAGGTAAACGATAAGAAGGCCCAAATTGACCAGGCAAAAAAATTGCTCGAAGAACGCAAGAATGACTTATCAAACAAGAAAAAAGAGTTGGAAGACATCATTGCCGATACCCAGAAGGAAGAAGATACATTGCATCAAAAAGCGCTGGAGTTTGAACATATTATTGAACCACGTTTATTAAACGCTTATAAAAGAATAAGGGGGAATGCCCGTAATGGTTTAGCAGTTGTTACTGTACAACGTGATGCTTGTGGCGGTTGCTTTAATAAAATTCCACCTCAAAGGCAATTGGATATTAAATCGAGAAAGAAAATTATTGTTTGCGAATATTGCGGACGTATCCTTGTAGACGAAATAGAAGGATAAATTATCCTTTCTGAAATATAAGAAAAGGCTGCTGTTGAAAGCGGCCTTTTCTATTTTAGGTTAATAGGTGTATCTTTTAATAATTCTTTGGTGTCATTAAAGAAGAGAACTGCTTTTTCTCTATTGGTCGAATCTAATATGTCGGAAGTAACATCGCTGTTATATATTGGGATTAACCGATAATCAACCTTTGAGTTTATCAAACCTTTATAAACCCAAACCGGAGTATAATTATATTCAATCAGTTTTGTCTGACGAACTTTTTGAAGAACCACATTTATCATGATTCCTCCATCTTTATAACGATCGCGCTGATTCGAAACATAATTTCCGAGAGAATATACAACTACATTGAAGTTGTTACTGTCCGAAGGATTGGAATAATACTTATAAATTGGTTGCACCACATGCGGATGAGATCCTATAACCAAATCGGCCCCATTTTCGAATAAAAATTTGGCAACTGATCGTTGAGCCCTGTTTTCAATCCGCTCGTATTCTGTGCCCCAATGCAACGTAACAATTATATAATCGACCCGGGCCTCCCGGGCCTTTGTTAAATCGTGTTTTAATTGAACCGTATCAATCAGATTTACAATTTGGGAACGAGGAATTGGTATTCCATTAGTTCCATAGGTGCAATTGAGGATAGCAATCTTGATTCCCTTTGAAGTTAAAACTAGGGGATAAGAAGCATTACGTGCCGAATCGCTCACATATGTTCCTGCATGAAGAATTTTTAAAGAGTCAAGAGCGCTTATAGTACGTTGCAATCCGCTTGCACCTCTATCGAGACAATGATTATTCGCAGTAATTAAAACATCAAACCCTGCATTTTTCAGGGCACTTGCAAGAGAGTCGGGGCTGGAGAATTGTGGGTAGCCTGAGAATGGTTTTCCGGCAAGCGTGGTCTCCAGGTTCGCTACCGCAATATCTGCTTTTGAAACAATTGGTTTAACAAGTTCAAAAACAGGATTGAAATCGTAAATTCCGGTCGAAGAATCGAAAGCTGCATTAATTTGAGGCATATGCCCCATCACATCTCCGGCAAACAGTAACGATATCTTTGTAGTATCGGGAGTTGGAACAGGCTGGGCCACTTTCTGAGCAACCGTGCAACTTTGAAAAGCAAGGTAATAATATACAATAAGATAGATGTAATTCTTTTTCATCATTTTACTATTTACCAGCTTCCGCTTGCACCACCACCACCACTACTTCCACCACCAAAACCACCAAAACCACCTGAATCGCCGCCACCAAAAATCCCGCCTCCAGAATTAAAGTCGCCAAATGAACCGCCTCCGGAATTTCGTGAACCAAGCATACTTAATAAAATCCAGAATGGAATATCACCACGGGATGAAATATGTCCACCACCTTTATTTTTTATTGAACCAATAATGTATATGATAACAAATACAATTATAATTAAGATCAAGCCTGAGCTTTTTTTCTGCTTTTTAGGCTGCGTTTTTTGGAGGTACTGGTCCGCAGAGTAGTTTCCTCGGGATAGCTCAATCATAGTGTTTATGGCAGCATCTATTCCAGTATAAAATTGCCCCTCCATAAACCGCGGCACAATCTCATTCGAAATAATCCTCTTGCAAAGCGCGTCAGGAAGCATACCTTCTGCGCCATAACCTGTAATTATGGCAACCTGGCCTTTCCCATCTGTACTTTTGGGTTTAATTAATAATAAAACTCCATTGTCGTTTTTGGCGGTACCAATTTGCCAGTTGTTAAATAATCTGGTAGCGTAATCATTAACTTCATACCCATACAAGCTGGATACAATAGCTACTACAATGGCAGTAGAGGTTGTGTCGTTATAGTTTCTGAGCTTTTGCTCCAAACTATTTTGTTCTTCAACGGATAGGAAATTTACAAAATCGTTAATGGCTCTTGGGGGGATCATTTTTTCAGGAAATTCCTGCCCAAATGCTATAAGCGAAAGCGTAACGAAAAAGACGAGGCTAAAAAGATATTTCATTGGAGAGTTCGTTTATATCGTTACTTTGAAGTGGAAAAAATTCTTTGAGTTGAGTACCGGCCATACGAACACCATCGGATATACCTTCTACAATTTTACCATGGGAGAATTGGGTAATCATGGTATTTTTTATTTCTTCCCAAAATGTGGGAGGAACGCAGGAGTTAATTCCTGAGTCTCCTATAACTGCAAGTTTATGATCTTTATAAGCCACATAAAACAATACACCATTGCGTAATTGAGTTTTGTGCATGTCGAGTTTAGCGAAAAAATAGGCTGCCCGATCCAATGGGTCAGCCTTGCAATGCTCTTCGATATGCACACGGATCTCGCCCGAAGATGATTTTTCAGCATCTTCAATTGCTGCAATAATCACGTGTTGTTGCTCTTTCGTAAAATATTTGGATGCACCCATACGTTTTAAAACTTAACTTCAGGGGCTTTTGAGGCACCAGCATCTGCCGCAAAATTTGGACGTGGTTGGAAACCAAACATCGATGCAAAAATATTACGAGGAAAACTGCGAATGGTAGTGTTATAATTTTGAACTACTTCATTAAAAGTCCTTCGTTCGGTTGCAATTCTGTTTTCGGTACCTTCCAGCTGAGCCTGTAACTCTAAGAAGTTTTGATTTGCTTTTAAATCAGGATATTTTTCGACTACAACCATCAATTTACTTAGAGCAGAAGTTAAAGCTCCCTGAGATTCCTGAAATTGTTTCATACTTTGTTCGTTGAGTTGCCCTGCATTAATATTTATTGCTGTAGCTTTTGCACGGGCTTCAATAACACCGGTAAGTGTTTCTTTTTCAAAATCGGCATAACCTTTAACTGTCGAAACCAGGTTCGGAATAAGGTCAGCACGTCTCTGGTAAACATTTTCAACCTGTGCCCATGAGGTTTTTACTTGTTCGTCTAGGGCCACCATTTTGTTATAACCACCTTTAAGGTTAAAATATAAAATTAATACGAGGACAATTACTATTCCCCAAATAATCCATTTCTTATTCATAGTTTAAAAATTTAGTAGGACAAATTTAGTATTTCATTCGAATGCATCATTCTAATAAGTTTTATTTTTATCTTAACAGGCATAATTAACGATTGTTTAAAATGAAAACGGAAAAAACAAGATCCATTAAATCAACTATTTATAAATTAGCCATTGTTTTTTTGTTAAGCTTCTTTTTTGCTTGCGAAGACTTAACCGATTCTCTCTCCCCTCGCGATAATATTGAAGATACCTGGAAGTGTACCGAAACCGATGCAGCTAAAATTTCTAAAACATTCCCTATCGAAATTATTGCGAATGCGAATGACCTGGATGGTATTAAAATATATAATTTTAACCAGTTAGGGGATAATGTGTATGTTGATGCTAAAGTAACCGGATCTTCAATTTCAATCCCAAAACAAGATGCCGGAGGATTTGAAATAGCTGGAAGTGGAACTATAAAATCGGGATACCAGGAAATAAGTTTAAGCTATTCTGTGGATGATGGAGGCGGAAAAGAAAATTTTACGGCTACCTGTAAAAAGTTTTAGCTATTTTTATTCCTTCTGCAATAAGACTACCGCATAGGCGGCAATTCCTTCTTCCCGGCCTACAAATCCGAGCTTCTCAGTAGTAGTTGCTTTAATGGAAATATCGTCTAATGGAATTTTCATTGTTTGTGCCAGTACTTCAGTCATTTTCGTAATATACGGCCTGATTTTTGGCTTTTGAAGGCAAACTGTAGAGTCTATATTTGATATCGAATATCCTTTTTCGCGGATAAGCGCTACTGTGCGCGTTAAAAGAATTTTACTGTCAATACCCTTATATTCCGAAGAATTATCGGGGAAATGTAATCCAATATCGCCAAGATTTGCAGCGCCAAGCAATGCGTCGCAAATAGCATGAATTAATGTATCGGCATCCGAATGCCCCAGAGAACCTTTCGAATGCGGAATAACTATTCCTCCTAAAGTAAACGGCAGTCCTTCTACCAACGGATGAACATCGTAACCAATACCAACCCGAAATTTCATAAAATCAGTAAAAGGTTATTTGTTTTTTAATTTCCGAAAAGCATCAAAATCGAAGGTTAACGAAAAGCGAAGCGTATTTGCTAAAGGATGATTTGCATACGTAGGTATTAAATAGGAGAAATCAATTCCCAGTACGTTTAACTTTAAACCAACTCCCATGGTGAAGTATTTGCGGTTGCCCTTAGTTTGGCTTTCATGGAAATATCCTCCCCGAATCGCAAACTGTTTCCGATACCAATATTCTGCACCAATTGAGTATGTTATTTCCCGCATTTCTTCTTCGAAACCATTAGGGGAATCGTAGAACGATTGAAACATTCCTTTTACAACTGGCACATCAGGGTCTTTTCCAAAGCGAATTATCCTTTTACCATTTACATCAGTTGAGTCGCTACCGCCAATTTTTGTCCAATATACAGGTCGTGTAGGAACAAGTAGTTTATTAATATCCGATGACAGCGATATAGAATTGTAATCGTCTATATTTAAGGTATAAGAAACACCTAGTCTTAAGTTAATGGGTATAAAATCTTTATCGAGATCACTTGTATATGAAATTCTATTACCAATGTTCGAAATGTTGAATCCAAACGCAAGTTTCGAATCTCTCTCACCAATAGCAATATCGGTATTGTAATACATTGAAACATCAGCAGCAAATGCCTGCCCGGCTTTAGTGGCAACTCCTCCTACGGATATTCCGGAGGAAAGGTCGGATCGAATATATCGAAAAGCAATTCCTCCGCTTAATTTCTCACCAAATAAACGGGAATAGGCAACATCAATGGCAAATTCGTTAGGTTTACCAGTTATAATTGGTGAAGCATTATCGTCCATAAATTCAATATCGCCTAAAGAAAAATATAGTAAAGATGCTGCAATTACTTGCTGTCTGTCTAATCGTTTGTAAAATGAAAGGTAAGCGAGGTCAATGTCGCCGACTAAATTTCGTAACCAGGGGGAATAGGAAATCGAAACTCCACCATCATTTTCAATAAAAGCGTATTTAGAAGGATTCCAATGCATCGAATTAATATCAGGAGTGGTAGCAGCGCCAACATCGCCCATAGCTCCGGACCTTGAATCGGGGGCAATGGTTAAAAAAGGTACAGCGCTTTCTACAGGGTTTGGATTATTTTTTAAATCAGTTCCGTTTAATTCGCGCGGATTAATAGTTTGAGCCGAAAGGCTTATAAACACTGAAGAAAAAATTAAAAATAAAAGTGACCTAAGTA
>JAIFLU010000242.1 GCA_020048915.1 Bacteroidota bacterium
TTTATCGCATATCTTATAAAGAGCTTCTTTTGCGCACCAGTGAATATATAAATGTAAACCATCTCTTTCCTTATCCTGGATAATAACTTCCTTATTGTTAATAAATTTATGTGCTATATGCTTAATTCTGTGTGACATAAATTCCAGGTCTATCCCCACTCTTTTTTCAGTGCTCAACAAAACGGAAGTTAACTTGTTTGAATGAGAAATACTGATATTAAAAGAGTTATCGTGTAAAAATGGTTTATGCTCTTCGTTATAAACTATTCTGGAATTTTTACCCGTAAGTTCATTTAACAGGACTCTGACACTCAACCATTCCACTTTTCGTGCGTCGTTCTTAAAACTGTTGAGTGTCTCAATTTCCTTTTTATCAAGATTCAACCTGGAAAAAAGTGTATCGAAATCTTCTTTAATTTCCCAAATGCCTAATAAACAATTATCAGAAACATATTCCTTTTTAAGAATCCCCATAAAAAGATTTCCAATGAAAAGTATTATAAATAAACGCCAAAATTAGTATTTTTTTAAAACGACTGAAATTATAATTGATTAGGAGTATAATTATTGAGCTTGCTTTAAGCCCAAAACTTCTGAAAATTGATTTACAACCTCCAGATCGCTATTATTTAAAAACATAGAATAAAACAACCCTTATTCATCAAACCTCTTAGGCAATTATTTTAAAACAGCTTATTATACTTTCAGTTTTTTAATACTTTTGGCAATTGCTATTGTACTTAATTATATTTATCGAAATGAAAGAAATTGTTGCAGCTTCGCACATCAAAACCAATGATCGAATTTTTGAATTAATTACAAATAACGGACTAAAAGGAAAAAAGATCCTTGACATAGGCGCTGGTAGAGGGCATATGGCTCAAAGAATTGGAAACCGACTTAAAAATGAAGGTCTGAAATTGGAGGAAACTTTAACTGCTTGCGATTTGTTCCCTGAATATTTTGAATATGAAGGAATAAAATGCGAAAAGCTAAATTTTATGTCGAAACTACCTTATGAGGATTCTTCTTTTGATATCGTTTATTCCATAGAAGTAATTGAACACCTCACAAACCCGGTTGATTTCATGAAAGAAATATTCCGCATTTTAAAGCCGGGAGGCAGATTAATACTTTCAACACCTAATATTTTAAATATTAATTCGCGAATATCTTATGTAACTACAGGATTTTATAAGTTATTCGGCCCACTCTCGTTCGATCAAAGCAAAGCAGGTCAGTTAGCGGGCCATATCATGCCTTTAAGCTATTATTATTTATATTATTTCCTGAAAAAA
Source organism: Bacteroidota bacterium (assembly GCA_020048915.1). Taxonomy (GTDB): domain Bacteria; phylum Bacteroidota; class Bacteroidia; order Bacteroidales; family JAAUTT01; genus JAAUTT01. The sequence continues at coordinate 1,299 of JAIFLU010000242.1, forward strand.
GAAGGATATAATAATATCCGGTTTTTTCACGATCGGATTAAAAGCTCCTCACTTTATTATTACATATTATTATCTCCCTTTATCCTGTTGGCGAAAAGCCGGTTAATCAGCAAGGCAAAGCGAAAAGATCTCTTTAACGAAAACAGGGAAGCCCTTTTACAAATGAATAGTTTTAAGGTACTTTGTTCCAGAGGTTGTATTATAGATTGTAATAAATAAGCGTTTTCAATTAAAGCTCAATCGCAAGTCATTTGTTAATATATGCCTAATTCAAGTCCAATAGAAGCCCTGGGTGGCTCTATATCTCCAACCGATGGTGTAAACCAATCGGAAAAACGATATGTACCAGTGATTGCATACCGCTTAAATCCAAGTTTTGCATTAAGGCCATAATCCATTCTTTCTACATACTTTAAACCTTTTGCTGTTGTTTCAACAACACGGGCATTTTCAGAAGCAGAAGCTTTATCACGAATAAAATGTCGCGTTCCACAGGTGTAATTTGTATAAGCCCCTAAATCAAGCCATACACCTAATGAATTTTGTCTTTGTGTAATTAATAATCTGTTAAAATATCGAAGACCAATATTAAAAGAGTATAATAATTCTTTTTTATGGGTCCCTACTGCTGGAAATGTTTTTTGACTGTTTTGCATTAATCTGAAAACTTCGCGACCAAATTCAACATCGAAACCCATAATATAGTTATTTGCCAGCCGATAATAATTCCGTCCGCCAACAAATTCTCTATAAGAAGTTAAACCCTCAGCCTGAAAACCATTTTTACCTTTTGATAAATAGGGTTCTGAATTTATATACAGATGAAAGAAATGTGTTTTATTCGGACCTTTCTTTTTATTATACACGCTCTCGTTTATGTCGCGCTCAAGCAGAATAGTTTGAGCACTCAATGTTCCTATAACCCATAAAAGAAAAACAAATGCAGCAATTTTCCTCATGATAATCAAATTAGAATTTCATTTCCTGAATAAACCCTTTATAATAAACCCTTAAAGTTCGGTCTTTTCCAAGCTTTTCAATTGGTACAGTTACAACATCATTTTCTTTAACGTCTAATACAGCATAGTATTCTAAAACGCCCAGATCATTTTGTATGTGATAATATAGGTAATCTTTATATTTTTCATCCGATTTTGAAAGATCAGTAACTTTTATGCTAACCTCGTCCGAATCTTGTAAAACTACAATGGGGTTTTCTTTTTCAGAAACTGTTTGTGATTTAAAAAAATAAGAAGCTTGGGGAATTCCATAACCATGGGCATAATCGAAATACGGGAATAGATGACCCGATCTTTCAATTAAATTAAATATTTCCATATTATTTTTCTCTCTATTCATTTGCCAAACACAAGCAGCATACCCTGATATTAATGGCGTTGAAAAAGATGTCCCGTATGATTTTTTTATGTTCGACGGAGAAGCAACCATGGCTTCCCCCGGGGCACAAATATTGGGTTTTAACCTTAAGTCGGCAGTAGGCCCAAAAGAACTGAAATTAATATGGTATCCGGTAAAAGGATCAATCCCACCTACTGAAAGAACGCTATCCACATCAGCAGGAGCACCCATCACTTCCCAATTCTCCCTGCCATCATTTCCCATTGCATTAACAACAAGCATTCCTTTTCTCGCGGCAATTCGGGCAGCAAGCGAAACCAATGTGGTATGCCCGTTCATTTCTTTTACCGTATAGCGTTTATCAGTATAACCAAGGGAGCTGGAAATTATATCTGCCCCATTCTGATCTGCCCACTCAACAGCCGCCATCCAGTATTCTTCTTCAACCTTCACTTCGGCTTTTATTTCGGTTCGTGCCAAAAGATATTCCGCACCGGTAGCCAAGCCCATGTTTTTATCTCCATATATCCCTGCAATACAAGAAAGTACAGCAGTTCCATGAGGCATATAATCGTATACAAATTCGTTTTTCTTAACGAAATCATAGGTTTTAACTATCTGCTTATTTTCCCGTAAATGCTCAAAGATGGGATTTTTATCTACTCCGGGAAACCCACCATCAAAAACGGCGATGCGAATACCTTTTCCTGTGATTCCATTTTTGACAAATTCAATCCCTTGCAATGCTTTAATTTGTGCATCAAGCAAGGAATTATCAAATGCCAAAGGAGTTTCCACATTTATGGATGCAGGAACCCCCGAAAAATAACGCATTGGCTGAACTGACTTTATGAAAGATAGTTTTTCAATTTCAATAATTACATCCTTATTTGCTTCGATGGCAACAGCATTTAACCATCGACTTTGAAACCCAATTTTTGCCCCTTTTTGCATTACCTGGGTAACGTAATTATTATTAACAGGCCAATCAGTTGAATCGCAAATATTACCTTGCTTTAACATTCGTCGTTGCAAGGCATGTATATCAAAATATGCTTGAGGATTAAATCCTTTTGAATCTTTATCAGAAAAATAAACCCAATATTTTGCTTGAGCTTTAACTGAACCTGATTGTAAAAACAGTATAAAAATTAAAAAGTAAAAATTCCGGAGGTGCCTTCTGTTCATTCTATTATTCTGTATTAATTATCTTCTTTTCAAATCCAACCTTAAAATGGAAGTGTGAACACGGGCATCTATTGATTTACCACACCCAAAATTGGTTGACCGACAGAGGCATTAGGTCTGGCAATTTCCAGAAAATAGCTAAGAGTGGGTGCCACATCAATCATATCAACCTTTTCGAACACATTCCCGCGCTTAATTTTCCAACCATACCAGATTAAAGGCACATGAGTATCGTAAGAATAGGAAGAATTATGCGCAGAAGCTGACCCATTTTTCTCAATCCAACCCGGATCGAGATTTATTATTACGTCTCCCGATCGTTTTTGGTTATACCCTTTTTGCATTTTCGCAAAAATACCGTCCGAAAAATAGGAATTTTGAAGTGTATTAGCGGTAACTGTATTACAAACTCCTGTAAACTGTAACAAAAACTGAGCAGCCTTTGTTTGAACTTCCGATAAATTTAATTTTGATTCTTCAATTAAATCGTGGTTTAAATATAACTGTTGGGCATGATAATGTTTTATCCAATCGCCTTTACCATAAACAGCATTTAAATAACTCTTTAATAGGGAAACTGAACTAATTTGGCTAAAATATCCTACAGGAATTTTAGTAGTTGCTAAATAATCGGGATTTTGGGCAACACCATGGTCACTAGTTAAAAAAATCAGTACATTTTGTTTCCCTAATTCAGAATCGATAAAACTTAAAAAATGAGCCAGATCCTCATCCAACTTTAAAAAAGCATCCATAACTTCAATAGACGAAGTACCGAAATTTTGACCAATATATTCAGTAGCTGAAAAGCTAATCCATAGAAGATCTGTGCTTTCATCTTTACCTAACGCTTCGTTTACAATTGTATTAATTGCAAAATCTTTAGTTAGCGTATTTCCAAAGGGTGTATATTTTAATAATTTATAATTGAATTTATCTTTATTTTTATTTGCTCCTAACTCAAAAAGTGGATAAGGAAAGGTATGTTTCCCTTCGATGCCAATTTCATAGGGATTATCATCTGTAAGGCATTGTTTATATTGCTCAATAGGAAGTTTCGTTTCCCAGCTTCGGGCCATATACATATCAGGAAATTTCTTATTATTAAATTCGTTCACCCAAAGAGGTAAGTCATTCATATAATAAGACCCCGAAGTCCATCGACCCGATTCGCCATCATACCAATAAGCTGCATTAGGATTATGGCCACCGGAGATTACAGCAGATTTCCCTTCCAAAGCAACAGAAACCACCTTCGATTGCATGAAATTTGAAAGCCTTATTTCATCTCCAATTGTTGTTGTGAGTATATTGCGAGGAGATAATCTGCCAGATTCAAAACTACCGCCTACAGTTTTTTCCTTATCATCGTCTACACAATTAATCACTTTATCTTTCAATGGAATGTACCATTCGTCAGCCACAATACCATGATATGACGGAGTAGTTCCGGTAGTAAGGGTAGCATGGTTTACTCCAGTTTGAGAGAAAAAGTGGCTATAATTTGCACTCCGGCAATTTGTACCTTCATTCACAAGGCGCTTAAATCCCCCTTCTCCAAACTGATTCCAAAATCGGGCAATATAATCGTACCGCATTTGTTCAACAACTATTCCAATAATTAGTTTTGGTTTTTCGGATGGGATTTTCGAAGAATTCTGGGCATTTGTTATTGAGGTTGATATTACTAAAATGAAGAAAATGTTTAAAAGGCTCTTTTTACAAAATCTCATATAACTAAAAATTAATTTTAAGGTAAAAGGTTGAAACTACATTTTTGTTTTCGAGGCATAAAAGTATATTTTCCGATCGAAAAGGGAAATTTTTTATTAAAAAAAACCAAAGATGCTTTTATATGCTTAGAATCTAACTAATGACTATAGTTCCAACAGGATTAGAACATAAATATCCTTATAATATTGCTTTAAAAACCTCTAAGGTTAGTTTGCTTTGTGACATAACTATAAGAAAATTACAAAGGCCCTAAAATATACTAATTCCAGGGCCTTTGTAATACAATAATTGAAAATCCTAATGCAAAACCACCAGTTTTGTTGTAAAATATTGATTTAAACTATTACTTAAACGGATCAAATAAACTCCATTAGATAGCCCACTTGTATTTAGTTCATATTGATTTACACCCTTTAATATCTTGTCTTTAGCAACTACTTTCCCATTCCAGGTTAAAAGTTCCAAAGACAATTCGCTACTATCAAATTCCCTGAAAACAATAAGAGCCCTATCGCTTGCCGGATTAGGATACACCATTACGTTTAAATGTGTTAAAGGGTATTTATCTTTCACATCATTTTCTAACCCCAAAACAATATCAGATGAATCGTCACTAACAACCTGATAAATTTCGTGGGATATCTCGTCCTGTAAAAAAGCTACAATGTGTAGATTTTTAGAGTTATATACATTGCTATAATTCCATGAAAAATTAACACTCTCCGTTTTACCAGTTGTCCAGGCGGTGTGAATTGAAGTACCAGCAGCAGTCGGTAACATTTTCTTTACTACATTATAAAATGCCACTTGCTGCCCGGATACTTGTGAAAGAATATCCTCTACCACCACCAATTGAGCCGACAAACCTTTGTTAGGGAGGTCTTTTAAAGCTTTAATATCTAACGTACCTGAAATTTTACCAACTTCTTTTTTCACTTTTAGCTTCATATCAAATTTAGATTCTTGAAGTGCTAAAACCTTAATATCTTCTTCGTTGGGCTTTTTGGCCGTAAAATCGTATACATATTTGGATTCTATACCACCTGCTAAAAGAGCAACAGGAGTTGTACCAATTCCATAATATAAAATTCGGGCTCCCGGATCGGAAGGATTATGCATATTAAATGTATCAATACCCGGGAATGAAGCATGATATTGAATTGCAATTGCATCATTTGAGAGTTTCTTTATAACATCATCCAGAAATGCATTAGCTTCAATACTGGTGGATTGAGAATTATTTGTAAACTGCTCTACCAAAAGATTTTTAGTTCGGGTACCAATAAATACATCATCAAATGCAAATCCATCTGTACCCGTTGTTTTTGAAGTTTCCCCAAATATAATCCTGAACCTCACCCTCGATTTATTTCGAAGGGAGTCCAAATTGTGCTTGGATGTAACCCAGGAAGTATTAGTTCCTGACCACCCAATTTGCTGCAATCCTGGTTGACTTTGAATAGCATAATCATTAAACCAGAATGAACCACTACCTATTGCACCTACATTTTCCCAAGAAGCTTCCTGATCAGTTGAAAACTGCAAAACAGCTCCTTCCTGGCCAACCATGGCGTTAGAATTTGTTGCCAATGAAATATAGGGTCGAGAGGTTCCGGTAAAATCGAAACAAGGGCTTGTAATAATTAATTGTTGGTTTTTTCGACTATCCTTTAATGAAGTGAAATAGGCATTATTACCCGAAAAGGCTGAAGAAATCTTTAGTCCATCAGGTTTACCAAATGTCCATTTATTTAATGATGTGGTATCGGATGCAAGCCAGAACCCTTTATCAATTTCAAAATTATTAGCATATGAGGTGTCTTTTAGGTCAATTATAGGGCGTAAATTAATTATTTTTGAAATTGAGTCAGAACATCCAAACTCCGTAGATACTTTTAGTTTCACCAAGTAATTTCTTAGAATA
>JAIFLU010000239.1 GCA_020048915.1 Bacteroidota bacterium
TTGAGCTACCTCTTTTTAAAGTTACGGAATTTCGTGTAATTTACAATATTGTTTATTTATAATAAAACTATGATTAAAATAGATAAAAGTATCTGCGATTCAGTTATAAAAGAAGCGGTTGAATCTCCAAGAGGCAGGAAGAACTACAATTTTCATCAATCGTACAATGAAGTTTTAAACCGAATGTTAAATGCGCTGGAACCAGGTACGTATGTTCAACCCCACAAACACGAAGATCCTGACAAACACGAGGTTTTCCTTATTCTTTCAGGAAAAGTTGCCGTTATTGAGTATGATGAAGGCGGAAATATTTTGGAATATTTTACTCTTGAAGCTGGAAGTGACAATTACGGGGTTGAAATAGCACCACGGGTATGGCACTCGATAATTCCGCTTGCGAAAGGAACCGTAGTTTATGAGGTTAAAGAAGGTCCATATTCCCCTTTAAACGACAAAAGCTTTGCAACTTGGGCCCCTAAAGAAGGAGACGGAAATTGCAAAGCTTTTAATGATAAAATTTTAAGCCAAATTGGCCTTTATCCAAAAAAATGAAAAGGGAATTAAGCCGGAGGATTTTGAAGTTTTTCAGGATCTTTTTTAGCTTCAGCCTCAGGTTCTTCTCCTTTACTGGCTTTTTTAAATTCCTTAATTCCCTGTCCGATACCCTTCATTAATTCAGGTATCTTTTTACCACCGAATATAAGGATAACAGCAAGTAGAATCAGGACAATTTCCATTGGGCCTAAAGCACCAAGTATAATTAATGAGTTCATATTAAATAATAATTAGTATTTCAACGCCAAAAGTAATAAAATTTAAATTGAATAATTGGCCTTTAAAATAAAATAACAATAATCGCTAAGCAATTAGCGTTACAAGAGTTATTAAACTTTAACAATTTATTGCTCATTATAATCCTCGAATTCGCATCTTCGCTTAATTTTACTTTTCAAAATTATAATATACAAAACGTAAAAATGACCCTAATAAAATCAATTTCCGGAATCAGGGGAACCATTGGAGGCCAGCCAGGCGAAGGCCTTACCCCACTAGATATTGTAAAATTTACTTCGGCCTATGGTACATGGGTCCGGAAGCAACAACCTTCTTTGCAGCGCCCGCGGGTTATTGTTGGACGCGACGCCCGTATTTCGGGAGAGATGGTAAAACAGATCGTTATTGGCACCCTAACTGGACTGGGAATAGATGTTACCGATATCGATCTGGCGACCACTCCTACCGTCGAAATAGCTGTTACCAAAGAAAAAGCCCAGGGAGGAATTATTCTTACTGCAAGCCACAATCCAAAACAATGGAATGCCTTAAAGTTATTAAACAATAAAGGGGAGTTTATTTCGGATAAAGATGGTAAGGATATCCTTTCGATGGCCGAAAATGACCAATATGGATATGCCGAAGTTGATAACCTTGGTAAAGTAGAATCGAAAGATTATACGCAAATTCATATCGACGATGTGTTAGCGCTTAAACTGGTTAATAAAGAGGCTATCACGAAAAGTAACTTCAAAGTCTCTATTGATTGTGTTAATTCCGTTGGAGGCTTTGTTCTGCCCAGACTATTAAAAGCTCTTGGCGTTAAAGAGGTGGTGGAGTTATATTGCGACCCGAATGGAATATTCCCTCATAACCCGGAACCATTACCGGAGCATCTTACCGAAATTTCGAAAATTACCAAAGAGAGTAAAGCCGATTTGGGCTTCGTTGTCGACCCTGATGTTGACCGCCTCGCCATAATAAACGAAGATGGTACCATGTTTGGAGAAGAGTATACGCTTGTTGCAGTTTCGGATTATATTCTAACGCATAATAAAGGAAATACCGTTTCAAACTTATCTTCATCCAGGGCTTTACGCGATGTAACCCAAAAGCATGGAGGGCAATATACCGCAGCTGCTGTTGGCGAAGTAAATGTGGTGGCTACCATGAAACAAACCAACGCTGTTATTGGTGGCGAGGGCAATGGAGGCATAATTTATCCCGATTCGCATTATGGCCGAGACGCGCTAGTTGGAATTGCATTATTTTTAAGTCATCTGGCCACTTCCGGACAAAAGTGTTCGCAATTGCGGGCATCGTACCCAGAATATTTTATCTCGAAAAATAAAATAGAACTCACCAAAGGAATAAATGTTGATGCTATTTTGGAAAAGGTGAAAGAAAAATATAAAGCCGAGCAGGTAAATGATATTGACGGAGTTAAGATAGATTTCGCCAACGAATGGGTACATCTCCGTAAATCAAATACGGAACCTATTATACGAATTTATGCAGAAAGCTCATCTCCCGAGAAAGCCGAACTGCTTGCCAATTCTATAATTAATGTTATAAAATCGATGATTTGATAATATTTGGCGTGATTATTGATCGCGAAAACAACTTAATCAACGTGATTTAAAGGCATGGGTATGCTTTTAAATCACTTTTAATATTAACCCTAACTTCAATACTGCTAACCTCCAATGAAAAAGAAAAAAAACATTATTATTGCAACAGCTATAGTATTATTGCTTGTTGTTTCCCTGGTTTTAAGCAAAAGCAATAAGCCCAAAAATGTGGAGCTTTTTGCTAAAGTGAAACAAGGAGAATTTAATATTTTGGTGAATGTAACCGGAGAGCTGGAAGCAATGAATTCCGAAAATATTATGGCTCCTACTGAATTGCGTAGCGAAAACATCCGGCTTTATCAGGTAAAAATTCAGGACCTTATTGCTGAAGGAACCTATGTTGATTCGGGACAATATGTTGCCACCCTCGACCGTACCGAAATTACCACTAAATTAAGGGAGGCCGAAGATGAACTCGAAAAACGAAGGGCGAGCTTTACCAAAGATCAGCTTGATACTTCTATTAACCTTCGCAGCTTGCGCGACCAGCTTGTAAATTCGAAGTACGACCGCGAAGAAAAACAAATTACATTGGAACAATCAAAATTTGAGCCCCCGGCAACTATTCGCCAGGCGCAAATAAGCCTCGACAAATCGAACCGCGCTTACGATGCTTCGCAAAATGACTACAAACTTAAGGTGCGGCAGGCTGAAGCTACCATGAAAGAAAGTACCATCAACCTAAACCGGCAAATTCGACGCCGCGACGAAATTCTTGCCGTAATGGGCAAATTTACCATCAGTGCCCCAAAAAGAGGCATGGTAATTTATTACAAAGAATGGGATGGCCAGCGAAGAAAAGTTGGCTCAACAATAAGCCCATGGGAACCAAACGTTGCCACACTACCTGACCTGTCGGTAATGAAATCCAAAACCTATGTTTCTGAAATTGACATCAGTAAAGTAAAAAAAGGCCAAAAAGTAAAGGTCGGGATCGATGCTTTTCCCGAAAAAAAGTTTACCGGAATAATCACACAGGTATCGAACGTTGGGGAACAATTACCGAATACCGATTCAAAGGTTTTTGAAGTAATTCTGAAAGTGAATGAATACGATGCAATACTTCGTCCCTATATGACTACCAGTAACGCAATTATAATCGACACATTCAAAAATGTAAAATATATTCCAATTGAAACCCTTCACAGTCAGGACAGCATTCCGTTTGTATACACTAAAAGCGGCGCTAAACAAATAGTGATCCTAGGGGAAATGAACGAAACCGATGTTATCATTGAAAAAGGGTTAAAAGAAGGCGAAGTAGTACACCTGGCAATTCCTGAGAAACCCGAAAGCTATAGCTGGGAAGGGGAAGAATTAAAAGCTGAAATTAAAGCAAGGGCTGCCAAAAAGAAAAAGGACCAGCTTAAATCATCGCAAACCGCTCCTATGCCCATGGCCCAACCTCAAATGATAAAGAAATGAGGTTATATAAGGCATACATACACGACATTGCCATTGCTTTTGAAGCTATAATGGCCAATAAACTCCGCTCCATGCTTACCGCTCTTGGTATAATCTTCGGAGTTGCCGCAGTAATAACCATGTTAGCAATAGGGAAAGGCGGTCAGCAGGAAATCCTGGAGCAGATAAAAATGGTAGGTGTTAACAATGTGGTAATATTCCCGTTGGTCGATCAGGAGGATGAGGAATCGGGCGAACAACTTCAGGATGCTTCAAAAAAGAAAAAAAAGTTATCCAAAGGATTATCTCTTGCCGATGTTACAGCCATTCAGGCAACCTTAAGTACTGTAAAACTAATTAGTCCAGAGGTTATAGTAAATTCGAACGCCTATCAAAATGGAGTTAAGTTTCAAACAAAGCTGCTGGGGGTAAATAACCAATATTTCAGTATTTATAACATGAACCTCGAAAAAGGGGACTTTTTCGATTCTCAACAGGAAGAAAAAGGCTTAGCTGTTTGTGTAATCGGAGCGAATATTCAAAGTAAGTTTTTCCCGCAAAGCAACCCCATTGGCCAATATATCAAATTTGGAAAAAACTGGTTAAGAATTGTAGGGGTTCTTGAGCGTAATAATATTAAACTTTCGGGGTATCAAAACGCTGGGGTAAATGTTATTAACGATAATATTTTTGTGCCTATAAAAACTATGCTTTTGCGTTATCAGGACCGCGCACTAGTAAATGCCCGAAAAGTACAGGAAGCCAACAGCCGCCAGGGAAATAATAATAACAACCAGAAACCCAAAAGCAAAAACTACCACCAGCTGGACAAAATTGTGGTGCAGGTGAGTGAAACAGAGGAGATCCAATCAACCGTTGAAGTAATGGCGCGAATGATGTTTCGTCGTCATGCCGAAGTGCAGGATTATGAAATCACTGTCCCCGAATTATTGCTAAAACAACAGCAGCGAACCAAAGAGATATTCAATATAGTTTTGGGGGCTATCGCCAGCATTTCGCTCATTGTGGGAGGTATTGGAATCATGAATATCATGTTTGCCACGGTCATGGAGCGTATCAAGGAAATTGGAACCCGAATGGCAATTGGCGCAAAAAAGAAAGATATTGTTGTTCAATTTTTGGCCGAAGCTGTTCTTATAAGTGTTTCCGGAGGAATAATCGGAGTGATACTAGGGGTTATTTCATCGTTACTTATAAGTAAGTTTTTAGATATTATGACCATCATTTCACCATTTTCAGTACTTGTTGCTTTTGGCGTATCCGTTGGAGTTGGGGTAATATTTGGCTATTCCCCGGCGAAACGTGCTTCCGAAAGAGATCCGATTGAATCGTTACGTTACGAATAATCTTAAACTATGAACCGTTTTTTTATAACACTTATAATATTGGTATGGCCATTATTGAGCCAATCGCAAACCAACAATTTTTCGTTAAACGATGTAATTCAAATTGCCCAGGAGCAATCGCCCGAAGCAATATTGGCCAAACACCGGTTCCGCGCAAGCTATTGGCAATACCGAAGCTTCAGGGCAGCCTATCTTCCCAGCCTTACATTTTCGGGAACCCTGCCTGACCTCAACCGAACATTCGAGCAAAAAACCAGCGATCAGGGGAATGAAATATTTGTTGAGCGCAGAAGTATCAGCAACATGGCTAATTTATCGATTGGGCAAAACATCGGATTAACTGGCGGAAGGGTTTTTGTTAACAGTAACCTACAGCGCATTAATCAAATAGGCCAGGACGGCTCAACCCAATATCTGTCAACTCCGGTAAGAATAGGCTTTCAGCAACCTATATTTGCTTTTAACCAATTACGATGGGATAAGAAAATTGAACCCCTGGTTTACGAAGAGGCTAAGAAAAACTATATCGATGCCGTTGAACAGGTATCAATAAGGGCCATCGCCCGGTTTTTCGATTTGGCGAATGCTCAGCTAAACCTAAACATCTCAAAAATAAACTACAGCAATAGCGATACCCTTTTTAAAATAGCCCAAGGGAGATATAACATTGGTACCATAGCCCAAAACGACCTGTTGCAAATGGAACTTAGTCTGTTGAATGCCAAAACCGCGCTCAATAAAGCCGAGATCGATCTGGAGCTTCAAAAATCGAGGTTACGGTCGTTTCTGGGATACAACGAAAAAATGAATTTCGATTTGCTTTTACCCGACTCTATCCCCAACCTTGAAATGGATTATCAAAAGGTACTCCAACTGGCTGCTCAAAACAATCCCGATGTAATAGCACGGCAACGGCGTTTGGTCGAGGCTAACCGGGATGTTGCCCAGGCAAAAGGCCAGCGGGGAAGAAATGTAAGCCTTTATGCTTCTTATGGATTAACCCATTCGGCCGAAAGCGACCTCCCTCCTGTTTACGAAAACCCTTTTCAAAACGAGCAACAACTTCAAATTGGTTTCACCATACCTATTATAGATTGGGGGCAAGGGAGAGGAAGAGTTAAGATGGCGCAATCGAACCGGGAGTTGGTAGATGTGCAAATTAGTCAGGAGCAAGCCGATTTTGAGCAGAATATTTTTGTGCAGGTGATGCAGTTCAACCTTCAGGACGACCAGGTGCTGATTGCCGCTAAAGCAGATACTATTGCCCAAAGCCGCTACGATGTAACAAAACAGCGCTTTTTAATCGGGAAAATCGATGTTTTGAACCTCAACGATGCGTTACGCGAAAAAGACAACTCCAAACATGGCTATATTGAAGCCCTTCGTAATTATTGGAATTATTTTTACAGTTTACGACAACTTACGCTGTTCAATTTTGTTGATAATAAGCCTTTAGAACAGGATTATGAAATTATTGTTAAATAATTCACAATAAATTATCCGTCCCATTTTCCTGTCAACTTTTTTACTAATTTTGGGTTTTTTAAAAATAAACAGGATATTATAAAACGATTTGATTATGAGTAAAATTACAGTGATTGGTGCCGGAAACGTAGGTGCAACATGTGCAAACGTAATGGTGCAAAAAGAGTTGGCCAGTGAGATCGTGTTGCTCGACATTAAAGAAGGAGTAGCTGAAGGAAAAGCGCTGGATATGATGCAAACAGCCACATTATTAGGATTTGATACCCGTGTTATTGGTGTTACAAGCGACTACAGCAAGACTGCTGATTCGGATGTTGTTGTTATAACTTCGGGAATACCCCGCAAACCAGGAATGACCCGCGAAGATTTAATCGGGATCAATGCCGGAATTGTGAAAGATGTAGCTCAAAATGTTTTGAAATTTTCACCGAATGCCATTATTGTTGTTATAAGCAACCCAATGGATACCATGACGTACCTTGCGCTTAAAACAACAGGGCTTCCAAAAAACAGGATTATCGGAATGGGCGGAATCCTAGACAGCTCACGCTTTAAATGCTATTTAAGCCTGGCATTGAATGCCCCTGCTAGTGATATTCAAGGAGTTGTTATTGGTGGCCACGGCGACACCACCATGATTCCTTTAGCACGTTTTGCTACTTATAATGGTGTACCGGTTACATCTATTCTCGATAGCGAAACAACCAACAAAGTTGTTGCCGATACCATGGTTGGTGGCGCTACCTTAACTAAATTCTTAGGAACATCTGCATGGTATGCCCCCGGTGCTGCCGGTGCTGCTTTGGTTGAAGCTATCATCCGCGACGAGAAAAAGGTATATCCTTGCTGTGTTGCTTTAGATGGTGAATATGGCCAAAAAGATATTTGCATTGGTGTTCCTGTAGTAATTGGCAAAACCGGTTGGGAAAAAGTTGTTGATTTCAAACTCAATGCCGAAGAACAAGCTGCTTTTAATAAAAGCGCCGAAGCTGTTCGCAGCATGAACTCCGTATTGAAAGATATGAATCTGATTTAATTTTTGTTACAAGGAGCTAACGCGCTCCCGAAGCATTTCGGGATAAATGCATGTTTTATCAGACCTTGTTCGCAAAGATTTTATAAAATAGAAAAGCCGCTTGGGGTTTCCCGAAGCGGCTTTTTCTTTGCCATAGTTCGGCTTAGGCTGCGCCTAAGTCGTATGTATAAATTCAGGCTTATGCATGATAATCACTCTGTTTTCCATGCAAAATCCACTTTTAGTATATCAAGAACATATTCAAGCTCCGCATAGTTTCTTGCACTTGAATACAAAAAATGCTCTGGTTTTTCAACTATTCCGGATCTTACAGCGTTATTATGAATATAATTAACTTTTTGTTCTATAAATTTCTGGCTATAAATTTCCATCGGGTGATTTTCGAGTGTCCAAACCTGATTAGTTTGTTTGTTTTTGTATTTTCCGTGGTATTCAAATACAAGTTTCATCCAATCGCTTCGGCTCTCGACTCCCTACTCAATAAATTCTAAAAATTTCTTACTTGTATAGTTTTTGAAATCTCTGATAATTCCACTTAGATCTCCCATCTCACTCCCGTCAGACCGGTAATAAAGACTCATCGAAACCGGATGGCTCCCTATGCAATAAAATCAGGGGATGCAAAATATTTATCGCCCCTGACGATAATGGTAGTATAATGCCATTGTATCCAAAGGTATGTTAAAATTTTTAGCAAGTTAAACTTCCATTCGAGCAGTCAGATAAACATTTTAATCATTCATAGCTGCATACCGGCTTATAGAATTTGGGTTTAAAGTAGCTGTATTTTGCAGATACCAGGCTTAATATATAGCATTATTTGTCTCAAATCCTGCAATTCTTATAGGTATCGGCATTCACCTTTATTTTAAAAAACGAGTACTTATTTAACCAGCCGGAAATCCATGCAATGGGGCAACCCAATTTGAGATACTGGTAGATAGAACTAAATTCCCCTCTGGGCATTAGGCTCATCATTATTTCCATCAATAAACCTAAGGGACATATCCAAAGGCAAAATAGTTTGCCAAAAATGGCATCTGTTATTCCCCAAAGCAGAAGTAACCCTAAAGCGAGATATGCAAAAGCGATTTGGCAAAATAGGTTGCTACACCGAAAACTGCGAGTATTATAATTCTTTTTAAGATTAAAAGGTTTAAAATAAGCTGAATTTAAAATTCATAAAGCGCAGCATCTCTTCCACTTCGAGCGACACTTTCTCAATAAGGGTTTCGGTTTGACCACCGAATAATTTACCCATAACCATACCATTTGATGTGGCTACATAAACTTGGCCATCAGCTTTTTCATATACCGCAAAGGCTTTTGGCATCATAGCACCCATTGTCTTTCGGTCGTCAGCGCGTAGCATTTCAGAAGCATATTTCCCACTGCAATATTTAATAATGCTGTATTTACCTATAGGTTCCCCTCCATGTTCAACTACTTCTTTATTCATATCATAAACAGTTACAACATGCCATTCGGGCATTGAATTAATACGTTTTACTAAGGTTTCGACCGTTTTTTCGTAATCGTATGGGCTTTTCATTTCCTTAATCATCATTTTACCTGCCGAAAGGTTAATAGTTATGGCCGTAAAAACCACCCCGGCTAATAAGCCAAATACAGTAAATACAATGGCTGTTAATTTTGTCTTCATAATAAATTATATAAATTGTTTCTCTAAATTATTCTTCTTTAACACATATCTCGCCCTTACGAATATGAACATAAGTATACCATGCAACAATAGAAATTGCAACAATTGCACTTATCAGTAAGGCCCATGCCGTAACTTTAAAAAACAACATGTGTGTAACCTGAAAAGCAACTGTTGATGCAATTGAAGTTGCTGCTAAAGGGAATGTAAAAGCCCACCACGACATAAAAAATTTGAGCTTTGTAAAGCTTTTATACAATACGGCTAATAACACGATAAAGAAATAAGCCATGAAAAGCATGAATACCGAAAACGTGTCCCAACTTGCTGTTAAACGCATGTACGATATAAAACCTACTGCCGGAGGAGCAAGCAATATAAAAAATGTTGGAATAAACTTTTCGGGCAGCTGCACGTGAAATATTGCACGGTACAAGAAAATAGTAAATAGCACTATCCAGAAAAAGAACCCAACAGCAAAATAGAAATATGAAAATAACAATGGAGCAAAGTCAACACCGCTTATGGGAATAAGTATATTGCCCACTACCGGAATAAACCAGGCTGGGTTAAAATGTTGTATTTCGAAATTGTGTTGTATCCAAAAACTTATAGTTTTAAACATAAACACGGTATGCAAAATCACACCTAGCCACCATATCGCAATAGAAAGCATAGGATAATATGTGTAAAAAGCAATAGAAAGCAATAACAGTGAAATGCTAATTGCTGAAAAAAAGTTAATCCGTATCCGGTGCTTGAAATCAGTTTTTACCTCATCGGGATACCATGCTAGCTTTAAACTGTATAAAACAATAAATATCAAAAATAATCCAAGTACTATAAAAATAGAAACATCGTAAAAGATACGGGGAAGCCATTGCAAGTGATGAAATTTACCAAAGGCAATGGTTAAGCCAGTAAGCCCCATAATGACCGCAAAGCTTGTAATAGGAAAAAACTGTATTTTTTGTCTCATGTTAAGCTGCTATTAGTTTCTGTTTTTTTACTTTTAATTCGTGCAGATAATTGGAAGCAGCAAGCGCTGCCACTGTACCATCGCCAACAGCTGTGGTAACTTGCCTGTATCGTTTTGCAATGCTGTCGCCGGCAGCATACACCCCTTCAATGTTGGTGCTCATATCGGGTTTTACCATTATTTCTCCCCCTTGGTTCATTTCAACTTTTCCTTTTATAAATTCGGTATTTGGAGTGTAGCCAATGAAAATGAAGGTTCCGTTGGCATTAAAGTTATGCACATTACCCGTTTTTAGGTTTTTAATATCAATGCTTTCGAGGTTTTCGCTGCCGTGAAATGCCGAAATGGTCGATTCCATTACGAAGTTTATTTTAGGGTGATTGCGAGCTTCTTCAATGGCATGTTCGAAAGCTTGAAAATGGTCGAATTGGTGTATAATAGTAACCTTACTAGCGTATTTAGTAAGCGAAACAGCCTCTTCGAGCGCAGAGTTTCCTCCTCCAACTACCACGATTTCTTTATTAGTAAAAAAGTCGCCATCACAGGTGGCACAATAAGAAATACCTTTGCCTTTAAAATTGTCTTCGCCCTTTACACCTAAAGTGCGAGATCGGCCCCCGGGGGTAAGGATTACACTGTTGCATGTATAAACATTGCCATCAGCTAGTGTAAGACTTTTTACTTCGCCCGAGAGTTCAATACGTTCAATAATAATGTTCGATTTAATATCGCACCCGAAGGTTTTTGCCTGTTTCTTCATAATGTTGGCAAGCTGGTAACCACTAATATTTTCGACACCCGGGTAATTGGCAATTTCGTGCGTAAGCACCATTTGTCCTCCTACAGTACCTTCATTTATAATCAGGGTCTTAAGCTTTGCTCGCGATAAATAAATGCCTGCCGTAAGTCCGGCAGGGCCGGCACCTATCACAATGGCATCGTAATGATTGTTTGCTCTCATAGCATTAAGCATTTACGGTTTCTTTAAAATATTCATCGAGAATAGCAGTTACCTGCGCTTTAGATTGAATACTAGAAGTGGCTTTTACCACCTTGCCATTTTTGTAATAAATTGTAAAGGGAATGCCCATAAAACCTTTTACTTCTGGCAGATTGCGAATAACATGCGATTGGGGATTGTCGAACTCCATATCGTAAAAAGAAACGTGCTTGTAATCGTCTTCGAGTTCTTCGGCAATTCCATAAACGGGAATACACATGGGTCCCATTCTACCACATATTACCATAACGTTTTCGTTTTCGCTGATTATTTTTGCATGGTCAGCAGCAGATTCAATGTGTTTTAAATTTGTGTACAACATGGCTTTAAATTTTTATTATTTATGATACAAAGTTAGGGCGAACCATAATTTTGGCAAAGCTTTTGGCATGTTGAGGCAATAGCTTTGGGACTATTGTGCAATAGGTTTTTTATTGATATATGTTAAATCTGCTTTTTCCTATACCTTTATGGAATTGATTAGAATTGGAAATGAAAACAATACAAGAAACTGATAAAGAATTTATTTGCGACATTCAGGCTCCTTGCTTTCAATTGCTTTTGCCCGATGAAATAGAGCTGGTAAGGGCCAGTAAAACGCAGGTGATTTTCCGCAAAGGAGATAGCTTAACGAAGCAGGGAGCATTTGCTTCGTATATTCTGTTTATTATAAGCGGGTTTGCAAAGCAATACGTTGAAGATAATGGCATAAAGAATTTTAATTTACAAATTATAAAGCCGGGTGAATTTGTAGGTTTATCAGCCGTGTTTACAAAAGTGCCCTTTAGCTATTCAATAGTAGCCATAACCAATTGCCATGCATTTTTAATAGAAAAAGAAGCCATTGGGAATGTGGTAAAGCAAAACGGCATGTTTGGTTATAATATTATAAAACGATATTGCGAACAAAACAGTAATCTTTATATATCATTGAGAACCGTTTTGTATAAACAAATGAATGGCCGTTTAGCCGAAGCCCTTTTATATTTAGATGGCTTGAAGGACATTGAACCAAGTGTATTTCAACTCTTAAATCGTAAAGACATAGCTGATTTCGCCAATATTTCGGTCGAAAATGCTGTTAAACTTTTAAAAAGCTTTGAAAAAGATGGCTTGATTGAACTAAAGGAAAAAAATATAGTAATAATAAAAAAGAATGAGCTTATAGAAACAAGTAAAAGGGGGTAGTTGCACCATGATGTTAACCCAATGAAGCTACAATTTCATCAACACTTTTATGAGAATTTGGCAACAAGTCAGGAGGGCATTTCCCCGCCCTTTCTTTAACCAGATAACGTTTGCATTTCAACCAACCATCTTCTCCAGCTTCGCAAAATTGTTTTTTGTACCCTTTGGCTGTTATTTCTTTACCAACTAATATTCCACTATAAATAGGGCATTTTTCAAAGTTTATACAAATAGCATCCATGTGTTATTGTTTTAAGAGGATAAGGTGTTTAATTAGTCGTGGCTACCTGGTGCTGTTTTAGATGTTATGACAAAGCATTAGGAAAACAATAGCCTTTTTTTTCAAAATCCTTCTTTCTTATTACGCTTTTCATGAAATTGTAATAAAAGTTTGTAAACCAACAAATATGTTTTTCAAAAAAAAAAAACAATTCAACTAGCGATAAAAAAAATATTATTAAAGTTAAATTTTTTCGTTGTACATAGCAAAATTATTATCGATAATTAATGAACACTTCGCCTAAGTTATTGTAATTATTTATGTTATGAACCAAATAATATACCTTTTAAATAAAAAAGTGCACTATGAAACAACGATTAGCCTAAACTCGGCAGAGGAAATTACCAAATCAATGAATAATATTTCCGAAAAAGTTCAAATCATTAACGATATGCATTTCAAACTAATGCACTTGCTTTATATGTAGATGCCATGAAATGTGTGATTCGTGAACGGATGAAAAATGTGAAGGAAATACTATTGTTGTGATACAATTATTTCAAGATATTACTTGCTAAAAATATCTGAGATAGAGCCATTATGATTGAGAAAAAAAAAAGAAATGGGCCAAATGTCAAAACGACATAAAAAAAGAGCTACAGGTATTATGAGATATTATCAAACTGATTTACCAAAGTAAAATTAACAAATGGCTTAATCTAGCCTAATGATTATAGATATATTTAGCGGTATACCTTTTTTCAGAGAATGAATAATCTAGTCGCTACCATTTTATTCTTAATAATTTCCTTTTAGATTTTGGCAATATTAATGCAGCCGGTCAACGAACCCAATTGATCATGTATTGAATTCCATTCCGGGGTAATCTGTTCAAGTACAAGTTCATCAGATAATTTAAGTTCATATTGCAAAGAAAGGTTTTCCCATCAGACATTGACAAATTTCATGTATCTATTTTTTGATTACAAAATTACGGTTACACGGAATCCCGAGAGTTCCTATCCGCGATAGTCCCGATAGCTATCGCAGATAGGGATCTTTTAGTCATTCCTTCGTGTGTTGGGTTAATTAACTGGGTTGTTTTATGTGTATAAAACCATGCCATATAGATTCATAAGCTATCGACCAGTACTATTTTATCTAAAACAAATGTGTAGATAAAAATTTTTATATATTTGCGCTCTGTTGTTTTTAAAAGATTGAAATTATTAAAATTAGACAATAATGCGACTTAAAGGTGCTATTTTAACATTGGCCATAGCGTTATCGCTGGCTTGTTTATATCAATTATCGTTCTCCTGGGTAACTTACCGTGTGGAGACTAAAGCTAAGGATTTCTCCAAGGGGAATTTCAACAAGGAAGTACATTACCTCGATTCTATGTCGGGTAAAGTTGTTTACAATTTCCTTTATCTGAAAAAATACACCTACAAGGATTGTAAAGACAGGATGCTTAACCTTGGTCTTGATTTAAAAGGTGGTATGAACGTCATTTTGGAGGTATCGGTTGTCGATATTGTCCGCTCACTTTCGAATTTCAATACCGATACTACTTTTAATAAGGCTATCGTATTGGCAAAAGAGTTGCAAAAGAATAGTCAGGACGATTATATTACACTGTTTGGAAGGGCTTTCGAACAAATCGACCCCAATGCCAAGCTGTCAGTTATCTTTAACACCCTAGAACTGAAAGATAAGGTTACATTAAAGTCTTCCAATAAGGAAGTACTTGACGTTATCCGCAAAGAATCGGACGATGCCATCGATAATTCGTTTAATATCCTAAGTAGCCGTATCGATAAATTTGGAGTGGTTCAACCTGTTGTTCGTCAGTTAGACACCAAAGGCCGTATTGAAGTTCAATTGCCGGGTATTAAAGATCAGTTGCGGGTTCGTAAATTACTCCAGGGTACAGCGAAATTGGAATTTTATGAAACCTATGAAAATACCGAAATATTCAACCAGTTAGTTGAGGCCAACAGCCGCCTTGCCGATTATTTAAAAGCTCAGACAGCATTAGCATCTACCGATTCCATGAGCGTTGAAAAAGCACCTGCCACTATTGCTGCAAAAGCTGATACTTCAGGTAACAAACTTGGTTTATTAAGTAAAATTAAAAACGATTCGATAAAAACGGGCGACTCTATTGCCAACCGGAATAACGAAACTCCTCTGTTTAATTTACTCCAGCCAAGTGTAACCCAGAATATGGAGCCACTCCGCAGCTCTAAAATTGGTTATTCCGAACCTAAGGATACGGCGTTGGTTAATACCTACCTGAACTTAAAACCAATACGCCAATTATTCCCAAACAATATCCGTTTCTTCTGGACAAACAAACCCAGCGATATCGGCTTTCAAAGTAAAACAGAGGGTATTGAAATTGTAATGTACGAATTACATGCCATTAAGACTAGCAAAGACGGTCGTCCTGTTCTTACCGGCGATGTAATTACCAGTGCATCCCCTGATTATGGACAGAACAATTCGCAAGCTAAAGTTAACATGACCATGAATGCCGAGGGTGCTAAAAACTGGGCAAGAATTACAAAGGATAATGTCAACCGTTGCATTGCTATCGTAATGGACAATGCTGTATTTTCTTCGCCAAATGTAACTGGAGAAATTACTGCCGGCAGTTCCGAAATTTCGGGTATGGCCGACTATGCTGAAGCCAATGACTTAGCGATTGTATTAAAATCTGGCGAAATGCCTGCTCCTGCCCGAATAGTTCAGGAAGAAATCGTTGGTCCTTCTTTAGGTCAGGAATCTATTAATAACAGTTTAATCTCCTTTGTAATTGCCTTTATTCTGGTATTGGCCTACATGATTTTCTATTATAACCGTGCGGGTTGGATAGCCGATATTGCTTTAATGTCAAACGTTTTCCTTATAATTGGAGTACTCGCTTCGCTGGGGGCCGTGTTAACACTACCCGGTATGGCAGGTATTGTTCTTACCTTAGGTATGGCTGTGGATGCTAACGTAATTATTTATGAACGAATCAGGGAAGAATTAAGGCACGGCAAAGGGTTGAAACTTGCCATAACCGATGGTTATAAACATGCCTATTCTGCTATTATCGACGGTAACGTTACCACACTTGTAACCGGTATTATCCTTTTCTCTTTCGGTAGTGGACCTATCAAAGGTTTTGCTACTACCCTTATTATTGGTATTCTTACTTCCTTATTTACCGCTATTTTTATCTCGCGCATTATCTTCGAAAAGCTGTTGAGCAAAAACAAGGATATCAAGTTCTCTATTCCGATGACTGCAAACTTATTGGTGAACGTCAACTTCGATTTTATTGGAAAACGTAAAATATTTTATGCTTTTTCAGGGATATTAATTACTATCGGGCTTGTTTCTATGTTTACCCAAGGCTTAAACTATGGGGTCGATTTTGCAGGTGGAAGAACCTATGTTGTAAGGTTCAAAGAAGATGTAAGTACGGTAGATATTCAGAAACAATTAACCGGGGCTTTTGGTGGCGAAGCTCCTGAAGTAAAAACTTACGGATCGGAAAACCAGGTAAAAATCACTACCAAATATATGATCGATGCCGTTACAGACGAAAAAACCGATGTTGACAGTTTGGTGGAAGCTAAATTATTCGAAGGCGTAAAACCGATGATTGGGAATGAAGTAACTTTTAAAGACTTTACTACAAATTATCGTCAAAGTTCTATGAAAGTAGGCTCTACGGTTTCGGACGATATTAAAATGGGGGCTGCTTTTGCAGTTTTATTCTCACTCATAGGTATCTTCCTTTATATCTTTATCCGTTTCCGCGACTGGCGGTTTGGATTAGGCGGTGTAGTATCTTTAACCCACGATGCGTTGGTGGTACTTGGTATCTACTCTTTATTGCAAAAAGTAATGCCATTCTCGCTCGAAGTTGACCAAGCCTTTATTGCGGCCATATTAACAGTTATTGGATACTCCATTAATGACTCGGTAATTATCTTTGACCGAATCCGTGAGTGGACTGCCCTGTATCCAAAACGTGACAGGAAGGAACTTTTTAACGGAGCAATGAACAGCACCCTTGGCCGTACCATGAATACCTCATTAACCACTCTCTTTGTGTTAATTGTAATCTTTATTTTTGGTGGTGAAGTTATCCGCGGGTTTATTTTCGCATTACTTGTTGGTATTGGTATCGGAACCTATTCCTCCGTACTGAATGCTGCCCCGGTTGTTTTCGATGCTCTTCAATGGAAAGACAGAAAATCTAAAAAAGCATAAAATAGTTCAAAAAAAGCCCCGGTGAATAACCGGGGCTTTTTTTGTTTAGAATGAAAAAATCAGCTAGGTTTGCAAAAAATAAAATGTTATGGGTGTAAGTGGTTCTGAGATATTTTTTATAATGTTATTTGTTTTGCTTTTTTTTGGAGCAAACAAAATTCCCGATTTTGCCCGTACATTGGGCAAAGGAATGCGCGAATTTAAAAAGGCTGCCGACGATATTAAAAGAGAGATTAGTTCTGAAACCGGAGATCTTGGTAAAGATTTCAGAGAAATAAAGGATGATATTACGAAGACTGTGAATAGTTCGGAAATTGCGCAGGATATTACTGAAATCAAGCAAGATTTCAATAAAACTGTGAACGACACCAATCCTCTAAATTAACCCCGTTCTATTCATCGATATATAGCCCGAAATGATTAGCGCCTCTGGCATTACCAAGTGGTATGGAAACCTACAGGTCTTAAAAGGAATTGATCTGGATATCGAACAAGGTAAAATCATTTCTATTGTGGGTGCCAGCGGTGCCGGAAAAACCACACTGCTTCAAATTCTTGGTACACTTGGAAGGCCAACAACCGGTCAAATTATTATAAACAATGTCGATATTGTTAAATTACGGGAAAAAGAACTGGCCCGTTTCCGAAACCAAAATATAGGTTTTGTTTTTCAGTTCCATCATCTTTTGCCCGAATTTACAGCACTTGAGAATGTTTGCATCCCTGCACTCATCCAAAAAATTTCAAAGAAAAAAGCCGAGGAAAAAGCCCTTGAACTCCTTTCTTTTTTAGGATTGACGGATCGTATCCATCACAAACCCGAAGAGCTTTCCGGGGGAGAACAACAACGGGTTGCTGTGGCACGGGCGCTAATTAACAATCCATCGGTTGTATTTGCCGATGAACCATCGGGAAATCTCGACTCGGTTAATAAACACGAGTTACATCAACTTTTTTTTACACTACGCGATAAGTTCCATCAAACCTTTGTTATCGTAACACACGACCTCTCCCTGGCCGATATGTCCGATCGGAAAATTGTGATGGCCGACGGAAAAATCATTTCCGGGCATTGACAACCAA
Source organism: Bacteroidota bacterium (assembly GCA_020048915.1). Classification (GTDB taxonomy): domain Bacteria; phylum Bacteroidota; class Bacteroidia; order Bacteroidales; family JAAUTT01; genus JAAUTT01. The sequence goes on from JAIFLU010000239.1 coordinate 18,103, forward strand.
TCTCATAGAGGAGCCTGTTTCTGTGGAAATACCTGAAAATGAACTCAAAGATTTTCTGGAATTAAAGTACAGAATATACAATCAACCTTCTTTTATCGAAAGCGATCCAATTTCGATTCCCCGCCGGTTCGATAACCGGGAAGATATTGAGATTGCAGGTTTCTTAACGGCTACCATTGCCTGGGGGCAGCGCAAAACCATTATCAGTAATGCGGCTAAGCTGATGAATTTAATGGGGAATTCGCCCTACTCGTTCCTCATGGACGCTTCGGATAAGCAACTCCAAGCCGCTTCGAAATTTGTACACCGTACTTTCAATTCGGCCGATACTGCTTATTTTTTCAAAGCGCTTCGCTCTATCTATTTATTAAATGGCGGATTAAAAACTGTTTTTGAAGGGTTGTTTTTAGCCAAGGGGAATATGTATGGCACCCTTGCCGGCTTCAGGAACTTGTTTATAAGTTTTGGTCCGGAAACCCGAACAGGAAAGCATGTATCGGACGTAACCAAAGGTTCGGCCGCTAAGCGCCTGAATATGTACCTTCGGTGGATGGTCCGAAACGATAGGCGGGGTGTCGACTTTGGCTTATGGACACAAATACCAGCCTCAGCATTATACCTTCCCCTCGATTTGCATACCGGAAATGTTTCCCGTAAACTAGGGTTGCTGTCGCGTAAGCAAAGCGATTGGAAAGCGGTGGAAGAAATTACTTCGAAATTACGGGAATTTGATCCTACCGATCCGGTTAAATATGACTTTGCTTTATTTGGATTAGGAATTTTCGAAAAGTTTTAGTCCATGGCTAATCCGTATTTTCAATTTAAACAATTCACCGTTTGGCACGATCGCTGCGCCATGAAAGTCAATACCGATGCTGTTTTACTGGGAGCCTGGGCACCTGCAAAAAATGCAACTACCATTTTAGATATAGGAACAGGCTCGGGAATTATTGCTATCATGCTTGCACAGCGGTGCAATGCCAAAATTCGGGGAGTAGAACTCGATAAAAATGCAGCCTGCCAGGCGCAGGAAAATGCATTAAAATCCCCCTGGAAGGAAAGAATTGAGATAAATCATATCGATTTTAATGCTTTTGCAAATATCTGCGGCACCAACTTCGATCTTGTAGTTAGTAATCCTCCTTATTTTCAAAATTCCCTTTTAAACAACGATGTGAAAAAACAAATGGCTCGCCATGCCAACACGCTCACTTCCGCAGAATTAATCTGCGGAGTTTTTAAAATCCTCACTGACAAAGGAACATTTGCGGTTATTCTTCCCGAAGAACAAAAAGGATTTGAACAGGAAGCAGCTATTGCAGGATTATATTGCCACCGTAAGTTATTGGTAAAAACCTTGCCAACTAAAAAGTTCACCCGACAATTGCTCGAATTTTCGAAAATTCCCATACTACAACCAGCATTAACGGAGCTTTGCATTCATGCTACCCCCAAAGAATACTCTCCCGAATACAAACAACTGACAAAAAATTTCTACCTGAATTTTTAGCTCAGATTATAATTTCCGCCCTACCTTTTTGGCAAAATAATTTTGTAATACTGATCGTTTATTGACAGCATAAAGCCAACGAATGACAATTGTTAATTCATGGTTAATAAAATAAATTCCGAATCAGGGAAGGTTAACGTATTTTTATCCCTTGCCACTTAAAAACAGAAATTGAAATTGCACGACGAAATAGATACTGTTCAGGAAGATATACAGGACGAACGCGGGAAATATGTTGAAACCCCGCTGATGAAGCAATATTTTAGCATCAAAAGTAAACATCCCGATGCCATACTATTGTTTCGTGTGGGCGACTTCTACGAGACCTTTGGCGCAGACGCCATTCAAACTTCCGAAATACTGGGCATTACGCTTACCCGACGTGCAAACGGCGCTGCCTCTTTTGTCGAATTGGCCGGTTTCCCATACCATGCCCTCGATACCTATTTGCCAAAACTAGTAAGGGCCGGTCAGCGGGTAGCTATTTGCGAACAGCTCGAAGACCCGAAACTCACCAAGAAAATTGTTAAACGGGGCATTACAGAACTGGTTACTCCAGGTGTATCGCTAAACGACAATGTTCTGGAACGCAAAGAAAATAATTTTCTGGCGTGTGTTCATCTCGAAAAGAACATCGCGGGAGTTTCCTTTTTGGATATTTCAACCGGTGAATTTCTTACTGCCGAAGGAAGTTTTGAACATATCGATAAGTTATTGAATGGCTTCTCTCCCAAAGAAGTATTAGTAGAGCGGTCGAAGCAAAGCACTTTTAAAGAAATTTTCGGTATCCGGTTTTATCTCTCTGTACTCGAAGATTGGGTATTTACTCCCGATACCGCCAGCGAGCGGTTATTAAAACAATTCGATACGGTCTCGCTCAAGGGCTTTGGTATTGAAAACTTACAGGCAGGGGTTATCTCGGCGGGGGCTATTCTTCAATACCTTGATATTACGAGGCATGAACAAATAAAACATATTACAAAACTCGCCCGCATTGATCAGGACCGTTTTGTTTGGCTCGACAAATTTACCATTCGAAACCTCGAACTCATTCACAACCTGCACGAAGGAGGGAAAACACTTATTGATGTTATTGACAGAACTGTTTCTCCTATGGGGGGCAGGCTTCTAAAGCGCTGGCTCGTAATGCCCCTTAAGGAGATAAATGCTATTAACGAACGGCTGAACGTGGTCGATTATTTATTTCAAAACCTGGAAACTCGGGAGCAATTTACGCTGCTTATCCGGCAAATAGGAGATTTGGAGCGACTAATTTCTAAAGTTGCTGTTGGAAAAATATCCCCCCGGGAAGTTATTCAGCTTAAACATGCCTTATTGTGCATTCAACCGCTAAAAGCTATGTGCATGGAGTCGGATGAGAAGGCATTAAAGCTCTTAGGGGAGCAATTAAATCCTTGTAACGGAATAAGTGATCGAATAGGGAAGGAAATGAGCGATGAGGCTCCTGTGGCTCTTATTAAAGGAAATGTTATTTCAACAGGAGTTTCGGAAGAATTAGATGAACTTAGAAAATTACTTTTTTCAGGGAAAGATTACCTGCAAATGGTTCAGCAACGCGAGAGCGAACGGACAGGAATACCTTCCCTTAAAATCAATTTCAACAATGTTTTCGGGTATTATATTGAAGTTCGAAACACCCACAAAGATAAAGTACCGGGCGATTGGATCAGAAAGCAAACCCTTGTAAGCGCTGAAAGGTATATCACTGAAGAAATAAAAGAATACGAAACAAAGATACTGGGCGCCGAAGAACGAATTTTAACGCTCGAAACACAACTTTTCAACGATTTAGTAGCTGCAATAGCAAATTATATTCAGGCAATTCAACTCGATGCCAATATTGTTGCACGGTTAGATTGTTTTCAAGGTTTTGCTACCGTTGCCAAAGAGAGAAAATATAATCGACCGGAAGTAGACGAAAGCGATGCCCTCGATATTCGTTTGGGAAGACACCCTGTTATAGAGGCACATCTCTCGCACGACGATCCCTACATAGCTAACGATGTTTTTCTTGACACTTCGGATCAACAAATTATTATTATTACCGGGCCAAATATGTCGGGTAAATCGGCCCTGCTTCGCCAAACAGCCCTGATTGTAATTATGGCCCAAATGGGAAGTTTTGTGCCTGCCAGCAGCGCTAAAATAGGACTGGTCGATAAAGTGTTTACGCGCGTTGGAGCCTCAGATAATATTTCACTGGGCGAATCGACCTTTATGGTCGAGATGCTCGAAACAGCAAGCATTCTGAATAATATTTCCTCGCGGAGCCTGATTCTGCTCGATGAAATCGGTAGAGGAACCAGTACGTACGACGGCATTTCCATTGCATGGGCCATGGTGGAATATATTCACGAGTACCCCGGAGGGAAAGCAAAAACGTTATTTGCCACTCACTATCATGAGTTAAACGAAATGGAAGGTTCATTTCCTCGGATTAAAAACTTCAATGTTTCTATCAAGGAGCTGGAAAATAAAGTCCTGTTTCTTCGAAAATTAGTGCCGGGAGGAAGTGAGCACAGTTTTGGTATTCATGTGGCCCGAATGGCGGGTATGCCTAAAAGTGTTGTCTCCCGGGCGAATGAAATCCTGAAGGAAATGGAAGACGCCAACAGGCAGGGAAATATTGCCAAACCGGTTAAGGAGATTGCTAACAAACGCGAAGGACTTCAGCTTAGCTTCTTCCAACTGGAAGATCCGGTATTGAAACGGATTCGGGACGAAATAAAACATTTAAATATCAATAACCTCACCCCTATTGAAGCTCTGAATAAGCTGAATGAAATTAAAAAAATAACAGGGCTTTAGGTTGAAAAAGCAGCCTTTCTCTGCCGGGAAAAGAGTTTCTAACACAAGATTCAAAACCAGGTGATGTTTGCAATGCTTTTAAAACGCGTGTTATAAAAAGCAGTCTCAAAAATCGCATAGCTCTCCATCAATATTTTAAAATCCTTTCTACCAATATCTGAAAGGGAATAAAGTTTCATCCGCTATATTCCCAGTTTAACCGACAATTTGCCCTGTTCAGCGAATTTAATTTTCATACGGAGGTAATAGTATATAGTTTTGGTTCAAAATTCGAAAACAATGAAAACACTTATAGTATATCAAAGTAAAAATGGCACAACCAAAAAATTTGCCGAAGAAATCGCAAAACGGGTTGAAAAAGCCACTGGAAATGTAAAAGTTCAGTCCCTCGAAAATACAACTTCACAGGATATTCAGGATTGTGACCTGTTATACCTGGGCTGCTGGACCAAAGGAAGGTTTATTTTTGGTCAGAAACCTGATGAGAAATGGATCGACTTTTCTCATAAGATGCCAGATGTTGAGGGAAAAAGAACCGTATTATTCACGACCTATTCAGTAGCATCGGGAAATATGTTTCGAAAAATGAAGCAACACGTTACTCCTAAAGGATACAATGTGATAGGAAGCATGAAATCGACCGATGGGAAAATAGACTATTTTTCGATTGCAGTGCTAAAGTATTCATTGAATTACAAAGAAGCGGTTCATGAAAGATATATCCGTGATTACGCTGAAGTGTCTTAATTTTAGGATTATGGAAATATAAAGGCTTCAAAGCAATCTATATATCTTCAAGCCCCCACTTAAATAGGATCAATACTATGTAAGTGGGGGCTTTTATATTTTACCGATTTATGGCGCTCAAATAAAGGAGGATACGCCTGGAACGACATTAAAAAAACAAAAAAAAACAAAAAATATTTGCTGAGGTGTTTGACGAAATAATTTTTTAGATATATTTGCACCACCAAAAATTTACTGGCAGTTACGATTGAGCATTGCGAAAGCGTTTGAGATCGGGGGTGGGCAGTAAAAATGCGGAAGTAGCTCATCCCGATAGCTATCGTGGAAGTAGAGCAAAACCAAAAATAATGCGGAAGTAGCTCATCCCGATAGCTATCGTGGAGGTAGAGCAAAACCAAAATAATGCGGAAGTAGCTCATCCCGATAGCTATCGTGGAGGTAGAGCAAAACCAAAAGTAATGCGGAAGTAGCTCATCCCGATAACTATCGTGGAGGTAGAGCAAAACCAAAAGTAATGCGGAAGTAGCTCAGTTGGTAGAGCACGACCTTGCCAAGGTCGGGGTCGCGGGTCCGAGTCCCGTCTTCCGCTCAAAAAAATAAGGGCGCTTTCTTTTAGTAGCCCTTTTTTTATCAAAAACCATGTAACTTCGGTTACATTCCGCCCGGGTGGTGGAATTGGTAGACACGCAGGACTTAAAATCCTGTGGCCAGTGATGGTCGTGCGGGTTCAATTCCCGCCCCGGGTACAAAAAGCTTCGAGAAATCGGGGCTTTTTGCATTTAAAGGATACAAATAAGATACAAAAACGAATGATCCTCAACTTATAGATCCGAAATCAATTATAAAAACAAGCCAATAATCCAACTAAAAAATGCTATATTATTACTATTATTGTATTTGCATTTATACATTAGCTAAACTTACATAAGCCAATACCGAAGACATTTTGAGCACAAATTATTTTCTTACAGGGAGTAATGCTAATTAATAAATGGATTATATTATTTTTAGGTTCTTGAAAAAATCATTATTCACTATAACTTTAAAAAACAGATAGTATGAATACATCGCACAGTAGAAGAGATTTTTTGAAAATTTCGGCCGCAGGAGCTGTTGGGATAACTGCTCTAGGTTCCTTTACCCTTAAACCTGCGGTTAGCGACAGGAAAAATTTTGGAGTTGGTTTACAGTTATATACCATTCGCGATGCTATGGCTGCCGATCCACTTGGCACTCTTAAAAAAGTATCGGACCTGGGCTACAAAAACCTTGAACTTGCAAGTTATGGGAATGGCAAGTTTTATGGCTTTTCGCCAAAAGAGTTGAAGAAGATTGTAGCAGACTTGGGTATGACCATTCTTAGTAGCCATACTCAGGTAGAAGCTGCCGGAATCACCGTTGACAATGCCAAGAAAATGGCCGATGACCATGCTGAAGTGGGTGTAAAATATTGCGTACAGCCTTGGGTAAACGATGTTGACCGCACCTTGGAAAAATACAAAAAAATGGTGGGCGACTGGAACGAAGTTGGAAAGATTATGAAGGGCGTTGGCATTCAGTTTGGATACCACAACCATAATTTTGAATTTAAACCAATAGATGGCATTGTTCCTTATTACGATATTTTTATGAAAGGACTGGATCCCGCCCTTGTTACTATGGAGATCGATCTTTTTTGGGTAAGTAAAGCAGGGCAAAATCCGGTGGAGATGTTTAAAAAATATCCTGGAAGATTCCAGCTTTTCCACATGAAAGATATGAGCACCAAGCAAGCTCCATTTTTCGATGTAATTAAAGACGATGTATGTTCTGTTGGAGCAGGAGTTATCGATTTTAAAACCATTTTAGCATCAAAAGAGATAGCCGGGATGAAATATCTGTTTGTTGAAGATGATAATCAGGGCAATGGAAAACCTTTTGAGGCATTGGAAACAAGTATCAATAACCTTACTACCAAAATATTGGTATAAACCCCAATCACATTCTTAACAAAAAACCCGATGTTGCACTAACATCGGGTTTTTTGTTTGAATGAAATAGGGTATTGGAACCTCAACAACCGTTTTATCAATAATCGTCTCCTAAAGCAAATAATGGCTTACGATTAATCCATTTCCCCCGGGTGAAATCAGGAATCATTTGAGGTTCTCCGCCACGGGCAATCGACATTTCCGACAAAGGGGTTATGGAGCTCCAGGCTGCGGCATCGTATGCATCCAATGGTGCTTCAGCTTTACGTTTTACGATTTCTACAAATGCACGGTCTACAAAAAAGTCCATTCCACCGTGTCCTGCCCCTTCAGCTTCCTGTTCATATTTTTTCCAAAGCGGATGATCGTATTGTTTTAACCATTCATCGGCTTTGTCCCAGGTATGGGGTTTGCTTTTCCCTTCCACATAAATGGTATTGCCATCGTTCATCCACAAACCTTTTGTTCCTTGCACCCTAAAACCAAGGGAATATGGGCGTGGCAAATTGGTGTCGTGAATAATAGTAATATTTTCACCATTAGCGGTTTCGATAACGGTAGTTACAATATCGCCCAATTTAAACTCCACGGCAGCATTTGGATGGGTATCACCACCTTTTTCTACAATATAATTATGCAAACCTTTGGATTTGGTGGCATGTGAGGTGAGACTCATCATACGGTTGCCGCGGTTTATATCCATCATGGTGCCAATTGGCCCTAAGCCATGAGTTGGATAAATATCTCCATTTTGTTTTACCGAGTGCAATGTCCGCCAGCGGCTTTCGTGAATTCCTTTTTCGCCAAACTCCACCCCCGGTTCAAATTTCACCTGACGGAGATCGTGCTGGTAACCGCAATGACTATACATAAGTTCACCAAACACTCCTTGCCGCACCATATTTAAAACCGCCATAATATCGCGACGATAGCATACATTTTCGAGAATCATAACCGGAACGCGGGTTTCCTCATAGGTATTTACCAGATCCCAACATTCTTCGAGTGTAAGTGCAGCCGAAACTTCCAATCCGGCATATTTTCCGGCTTTCATGGCAGCAACAGCCATGGGGGTATGCCACAACCAGGGGGTTGAAATTACCACGCCTTCAATATCGGTGCGTTGAAGAAGCTTTTCGAATGCCCGTTCGTTGTCACTGTATTCAACAGCTTTCGCCCTGCCCGATTTGATAATCATATCCTGGGCTATACCAATCCTTTCCTTATCTATGTCGCATATTGCCGGCACTTCAACATCGGTCCGAGATAAAATATTGTGCAGGTGATTACTTCCACGAAGTCCAACCCCAATAAATCCAATCCGAACTTTATCTTTACCTTTTCCGTTATCGAAATAAATTTTAGGGGCAATAGCCAGTCCCAAACCTGCAAGGCCTGATGATTTCACGAAACTGCGACGATTTATTATTTGTGTCATTTGGTAGTAGTTTATAGAGTTTATCACGAAATTAATATCGCTCTTGAATTTAAAGAATGACTTTGTACAGAAAAATGCAAAACCTTACTGTAATTTTCGCTGCTTTCTCCGCCACATCCAGATATAATAAACGGGGATACCTGCGAGTGCTACAATTAACCCCCTCCAGGTGTATTCAGGTTTATAAATAAGCAACACTCCCATAATAAAAGCACATAAAGCAATGTATAATATGGGAACCACAGGATAACCAACTGCTTTGTAGGGGCGTTCCGCATCCGGGAGTTTATACCTGAAAACAAATAATGCGGCAATCAATAGAATATTAAAAAGCAATACAGCAAACACAACATATAAGAGTAACTGACTATATGTCCCCGACAAACAAAGCAAGCTGCACCAAACTGCCTGAATGGTAAGACCAATCCCCGGAACCCCTTTCTTATTCAGAAAACTGGCTGGCTTAAAAAACAAGTTATCTTTTGCCATGGCGTAATAAACGCGTGCACCCGATAATATTAACCCATTATTGCAACCAAATGTTGAAATAACCAACACTATAGCTATCAGCATTTCGGCCGACTTGCCCAAGACCTGAAACATAGCGGCTGTGGCCACCCGATCTTCCTCGGCAAATTGAATACCGCGCCCCAGCACTGATAAATCCTCGGGGCTGCCTCGTAAGGGTAATATTTTGAGGTATGTGAAATTCACCAAAAAGTAAAGCACAGCAACCACAATGGTTCCGATTATCATACTTCGGGGAATTGTTTTTCGCGGGTTCATTACTTCCCCAGAGGCAAAAGTAATATTATACCATGCATCCGACGAAAACAATGATCCCACCATCGATATAGCAACTGCTGCAAAAAGTGGAATGGTAACAGCACCCGGAATATCCATGGTACCATCGGTACTGCGCTTAAACGCATTGCTGTCGAAATTTGCAGAGTCAGTGCCTGCGGCAAACCATAAACCCACCAATATTATAAATAGTAAAATTGCAATTTTCAGAACGGTAAAAACATTCTGAACAATTTTACCTTCTTCAATCCCCTTACTATTTATCCAGGTAATTAAAATAATGGAGAAAATTGCAATGAGTTCCACAAAATCGATTTCGACAGAACCTACATGTAAAAAAAGATTATAGGAAGAAACCGAAGGGAATATTACCCCAAGGTATTTCGAAAATGCCATAGCAACAGCAGCAATGGTTCCTCCTTGAATTACCAATAGATGCGTCCAGCCGTATAAAAAGCCAAACAAAGGGCCGTAAGCTTCGCGCAGGTATACATAAAGTCCGCCGGCATGCGGAAAAACAGAAGCCATTTCTCCAAAACTCATTGCGGCTAAAACGGTCATCAAACCGGTAATAGCCCAAGCTGCGAGGAGCCAACCCGGAGCACCAACACCACGCGCCATCTCGGCACTTACAATAAATATCCCGGATCCAATCATCGAGCCTATTACCATGGCCGATGAATCGAATAAATTCAATTTACGATGGAAACTATCTTTAGCCTGATCGTGCATAGGGCAATAGCGATGCAATTAGTGAAGCCAATATAAACATAATTCCTGAACTAGCCCAGGGGAGACATTTGAATCTTATTACCGAGTTCAATAATACTTTTTGGCAAGCAATTTATTGAGTTTATAGCAAATAAATGCTGATCCAGCTCCTATAAAAGCCCCGGCCAAAACATCGCCCGGGTAATGAACCCCTAAATGCATTCTGGAATAAGCCACTGAAGACGCCCAAAGATAGGACGGAGCAATAATATACCACTTAGGATATGAAAGACTCAGCGAAGTGGCCAGTGAAAAAGAATTACTGGTATGCCCGGAGGGAAACGAAGGGCTGTGAGCAGAAATGGCCTTATCGAGATCGGGATATGTAACAAAAGGCCGTGTACGGTTTACTATATGCTTTAGAATGTAGCCTGATGCCGCTGCCGAAAATACAGATGCTCCAATAGTTACAGCCTTAAACTTGTTTGCACTGTCTTTTTTAATAAACGAATAGGTAATAAGTGAAACAGGAACCGCGACACATATTACTGCGGTAGTTTGACTTAGAGATCGCATAAACGGGTCGAGCGATTGGTTGCGATCTAAATTAATGTCGCGTAAGATTTCAATTCCGGAATTTTGAGTATAAGTTGTCCCAAAAACAAAAATGCATAGAAGGCTTATAAATATTCTTTTCATTGTTTTTTGAATAAAATCAGCTTGCAATTTAAAATAAAAGACTGTACTAAAATAAAACAACGAAAAGTTTCAGGAATACAATTTCGTCGGAAGACGGAAGTTGGAAGATGGAAGTCAGAAGTTAGAAAAAGCAACGATTTCAAGCAAAAAAAGCAGCCTATCTTTTACGATAGAGCTGCCTTGCATTAAAGTGACAATATGAATAATTAGAAGCCTTCGATGAAAATAATTTACGAAAGAACTTTGATTGCCCCGGCATAATCAGGCTCCTGAACTATTTCGGGTACCTGCTCCGAAAACAAAACTTTTGCGTTTTCGTCCAGCACGAGCAATGCCCTGCTATGAACACCGGCTAGAGGTCCATCTACAATACGAACCCCATATGCTTTACTGAAGTTATCGTCGCGCAATTCCGATAAAGAGACCACATTCGATAATCCTTCGGCTGCGCAAAACCGGCTATGCGCAAATGGGAGATCGCGCGAAATACACAGCACAACCGTATTGTTAAGCTTTTCGGCCTCTGCATTGAATTTCCGAACCGAAGTAGCACAAACACTGGTATCCAGACTTGGGAAAATATTTAATACTAGCTTTTTCCCTTTATAATCTGCTAACGAAACATCGGACAAGTCTGTCTTGGTAAGTTTAAAGTCGGGCGCTACCGTTCCCACGGAAGGTAAGCTCCCTAACGTATTAATTGCATTTCCTTTTAAAGTAATTTTTGCCATTTTGAGATCTATTTAGTTTTATAAAAAATCAATGATACTATGCCTTATAGAACAATGGTCGGAATGATTTGTTCACTATCAACACCAACAATACTTTTATGTTTCGATTAATTTATCATACTAAAAGGTACAACAAATCACTGATATCCATTTGCTAAAACACAATATGTTTTGTAATTTTAATAAAACAACCTTCAAACAATTATCATGATTCGCAAATTAAAAATTACCCAAAGATTATATTTGCTAGTAGGAGTATTTTTAGTATTTCTTCTTGTTACGACAATGCTATTTCTAAATGGTTTTAGCAAAACGAAAGACAATACCACAACTACCATTGGAAATAAAATGTTCGAACTCCAAAAGTCGAAACTACAAGTGGCAGTCCATTCCATGAGCCTTTCCCTTGGGGAATTGATCAAAAGCCAATCGCCCGATTCCCAGGCAATAATTATTAGGGAAGCTGTAGATCGCATACGATTTGAAGACGACAGCTCGGGGTATTTTTTTGTTTATCAGGGTACTGTAAATATTGCCCTGCCTATTCAAAAGGCATCGGTAGGTAAAGATTTAGCCGATCGGAAAGATGTTAACGGAGTATTTTTTGTTCAGGAATTGAATAAAAATGCGCATAAAGGGGGTGGATTTATTGAATATGTTTTTCCGAAACCTGGCAAAGGAGATCAGCCCAAACTTGGGTATTCTGAAATGATACCCGGCACGGATATGTGGATTGGAACCGGTATCTACATCGATAACATTCAGGAAGCAAAAGTATCGCTCGAAAAAGAAATTAAATCGCAAGTGTTAAAAACTGCTACGAGCGTATTAATAACCATACTTCTGATATTGTTTCTGGTTTTAGCCCCCATTATCCGGGCTACTTACAAGAGCATTGTAGTCCCTTTAAAAGATGCCATAAGTGCCGCCAATAAAGTTGCCGGCGGAAATTTATCCATTGATATAAATGACCCTTACAATGACGAAATATCTCAATTAAACCAAGCTCTCAATGAGATGATGCAAAAGTTGAAAGATATTCTTCGGGAAATTTCGGCCAGTTCAAATTTATTATTAAAAATAAGCAAAGAGTTTTCAAGTTCTTCTGCGAGCCTATCAGCAGGGGCAAACCAACAGGCATCTTCGACAGAAGAAGTATCGGCTACCATGGAAGAAATATCATCGGGCATTGAACAAAGCACAAATAATGCATTGCAAACCGAACAAATATCCACTTCAACAAAGAACGGAATCAACGAAACGCATTTGGCCATGGCAAACGCTGTGAAATCGATGCAAAATATTGCCGATAAGATTACAATTATTACCGATATCTCTTTCCAAACAAACATTCTGGCGCTTAATGCCGCCGTGGAAGCTGCCCGTGCCGGGGAGCACGGCAAGGGGTTTGCTGTGGTAGCCTCTGAAGTTAGGAAATTGGCTGAACACAGTAAAGTAGCAGCTGTCGAAATTGACGAAGTCTCAAAAAATGGAGTAAAGTTTATTGATGAAGCACGTCTAAAGCTCGAAAAGATGGTCCCCGAAATAAATCAAACGGCTAAGCTTGTGCAGGAAATTGCCGCATCAGGAAAAGAACAGGCTACCGGATCCAGTCAGGTAAGTGATGCTTTAGAGCAATTAAGCGATGTGGTGCAGCAAAATGCAGCATCAGCAGAACAACTGTCTTCCCGAGCTGACGAACTTTATGAACAGGCCGAATCGTTAAAAAAACTGGTTTCGTATTTTAAATAATCACCCTGGATAACAAATTACTCAAAAAAACCATCGTAACACTTTTAAAATATAGCCTTGAGTACACGGATTAAATTCTAATTTGTTTACTCAAGGCTATCTAATCAATTTAGTATTTCTGCAGTCCCCTAACTAATTAGCTCCCTCCGGTTTTGATTTAACCTTACAAATGCCTCGGCAAAATCGCATTTGTGTTCCATTCCCCGAAAGGTCTCCATGCGACCATGATATTGTGGGTATTCTTCTTCGATGATCTGACTTTTATGAATAAAACAAACTTCGTGCTTTTGCTTTATTACACTGCTAATATCGACATAATCCGTTGGATTAAAATTCTGCGATTGAGTGCCTGTCATTGCCTCACAGTAAAAGAGTTCAAAATCCCTACCCAAGCGAAACCACGCATCTAACACTAAATCAGAACAAATCCGATGGTCCCGGTGTGTATCTATTGGCCAATGAGTAAAAACTATATCGGGATTTTCGGTTTTTAAAAAATCATAAACTTCGGAATACCGATTTGGGGTTATCTCGCAACTACCATCAACTTGCCTTAAAAACACGGCTCTTGCTTTTAAAATTGCACATGCTTTTTGGGCTTCTTCTTTCCTTATTTTTGCAGCTTCTGCGTGCGACTTGCCTTCAATTCCTGCTTCACCTCTTGTAAAATAAGCTGAAATTACTTCGTGACCGGCAGCTGCGAAGATTGCCATGGTGCCACCGCAAATCGTTTCCGGATCATCGGGGTGAGCTCCAACAACAACAATTTTTAGTTTCTTTTCAGCGATTTCACTTTTATTATCCGCTAGTGGTGAGATTGATAAGCCCACCATTGCAGCACCAGCAGACATTCCTGATAATTTTATGGCTTTGCGTCTTGAAATTTCATTCATACCGTAGTTATTAAGAAGGTGAACTTTATAATTCGTATCTCCCTATTAAACGAAAATTAGTTTTGTAATGCCTCCAACGCCCAAACCAAATAAATCAAAGGAGAATTCCAGTTGATGGCTACCTCGTTCGAAGCAAACGATTCGGTAACGTCTACATACGCTTCATCGGGAATCAGCGATGGGTATTTGCAACCATCTTGTCTGCCAAGATTAGGCCCGCCTACCAATAAACCCGGAATGGGCTCACTTATTTCGTCGGCCCCGGAAGGGCGATGGTGCGGGAACATTGGAGTTTTATCGCCACAACCCGTTACATACGAAAATCCTGTGGCATTTCTCCCCATCAGGTAATCGAGATAATGAATAGCTCCTGCCAAATATTTTTTATCCTTGCTAAGTTTATAAGCCTGAATTAGAGCAATTGCCTGATTTGCTGCTACCGCATTACTTCCCCAAATAAAGTTTTTGGAGGTGTTACACATCGGGGTCATGTAAGCATTGTTTTTATATCCGTCTAAAATACTATCGGCCAGGGCAAGCATATTTTTCTTTAACCCAGCCAAATCATTCGATGCAACCGGAGTCAATTCCTTCTCAAAACGAAGCAGTGAATAGTATCCCAGCAAGCGAACATCTCCCCACGACGGAACTTCCATTTTGCTGTCGGGAAAGAGATTAACTGCTTTATAATAACTTTCCTTTTTAGTAGTAACGTAAAGTTCGGAGGCGGCCCAAATAAATTCATCGGCTACGCTCCTATCGCCATATTCGCCGGTTGAAATATCGGGATCGAAGTTGGTATTCATCACCCGCTGGTTATACATGACGGCAGGATTCTTCACTGCCCAGCCCCAGGCTTTCTCTGATGCAGCAAGGCATGAGTCGGCTAAGCCAGGGATTTCTTTTGTGAATTTCTTAAAGATACGGGCAGCTTGTGCAGTTACTGCAGCAAAATCAAGAGCAGCAGTGGTACTTTTCTGAACAACATATCGGGGAGCTTTTGCATCAGCAGGAAGAATAAACCCATCGAAACTGGCGTTGGTAAGTTTGTGATAAACACCACCATCGCTTGGATCCTGCATCGTCAGCATCCATCGTAAGTTCCAAAGAACTTCATCTAATAAATCGGGAATGGTATTGTTACTTTCGGGAATGTTAACATCAATTTGTTTGCTATAGTCCGGAAAATCTTCATACAAGGAAAGCAATGTACCTACTGTAATCCCGGAATTAACAATGTATTTATTATAATCGCCGGCATCGTACCAACCTTTTGACGAAGATATAACAGTCCCTTCGGGACGTTGAGCAGTTGCTGCCGATGCGTGCACCAATACTTTATCGTCGGGGTGTCCGGCAGGGCGACTCCATTTGCCCGCATACTGCGCTGTTAATGGCATGGATAACCGCTGGTAATAATACGACTTTAAACTGGCAACAGCCAATTTGTGATGCACCTTTGGTTTTATTTCAAATTGATATGAAAACCCAACTTCGGGAACATACAATACATAGGTACCTGGCTTTTGAAAACTGGTAAAATCAGCAATTCTGGTAGTATGATCCGAGTAAGCAGATTTTACGGAAGCACTCAATTCCCCAGTAAATAAAGTTTCAGCCAAATCGGTTGAAGCGACATGAAATTTACCACTCACATCTTTGGCAAGTACAGCAATTTTTTCACTGGTTGGATAAAAACCAATCTGGTTCAATCGTATATCCGCCGACACCTGCTGTGCGCTTAACGAAAATGGCAATGCCAGGAGTAAACCTGCTATAAATATCCACCCCTGGGTACAAATCTTTTGGGCAGAATTTTGTTTTTCAGAATTCATACAATAAAAATTATACGGTGATTAAATAAAAGGAAAGATATGAAATTTAAGGAAAAGCAAAAGGGCATAGTTCAAGGAAAAATATCCGGTTGAACTATGCCCTGCAATTTATGATACTAAAAAAGATCGAATTGACATAAAAGCCTTAACCAGCTTTTTATGGTGCAATAACTTGGCTGCATTCCGGGCTAAATAAAGAGTCAAAGCCTAATTTCACTTTTTATATAGCCTTACTGTCTATTTTTTTGTTTCAATAGTAGCGGTAGTTTTCTCTAAACCTTCCGAAGTAGCTGTCACAATTATTTTACCTCCATTTTCGGTCGATTGGATAATAGCCAGGCACAGGCCGCTCATTGCTTTACGGTTGTTTGCTTTAAACGATTCATGACTAATTGGATCGCCATTGTCCACTCCTACCAAAGCTCCTGCTCCTTCAATCTGGAATTGAACGCGATTCTCCGCATCGGGAACAAGAATACCATCTTTGTCGACAATAGATACTTTTACAAAAGAAAGATCCCGGCCATCTGCATTTATGTTTTTGCGATCTGGTTCCAGAATAATTCTGGCCGGTTTTCCGGCAGTTTTAATTTCCTGTGAAAGAACCTCTTTTCCTCCAGTCCGAGAAATAGCTTTCAGCGTTCCGGCTTCAAATGGAACTTTCCACGACAGGTGAAGATCGTCGCCAATTTTCTTTTTAGTTCCAAGCGATTTGCCATTTAAAAAGAGTTCCACTTCCTCTGCATTACTATAGGCCCAAATATCGACAATTTGTCCGGCTTTCCAGTTCCAGTGCGGGAAAACATGTAAAACCGGCTTGGTGGTCCATTCGCTTTGGTACATATAAAAAGCATCCTTTGGAAAACCAGCCAGGTCGACAATTCCGAAATAGGAACTACGGGCAGGCCAGGGATAAGGAGTTGGTTCACCCAGATAATCGAAACCCGTCCATACAAACATTCCCGATAGAAAATCGTGCTTTTTAATTACCTTCCAGGTTGCTTCGTGGGTCGATCCCCAGGGCACCCGGCAATTATCGTAAGCAGAACAAGTAAAATCGGCATTTCCCGAAGTAAAGGGCTTATCCCAACGGGTTGGCCAAATACGAATTGTATCGGCAGGCAGATCATATTTTCCACGGGTAGCTAATGCAGAGGTAGTTTCGCTGGCTATAAATTTTTTACCGGGATAATCCTTATGGAAATTAGCATAACTTTGCTCATGGTAGTTATAACCAATTACGTCGACAGCACCCGATTGGATAATGAAATTACCCGGTCCGGGATTATTGCATGCAGAAGTAATGGGACGGGTTGGATCCAGGCTTTTTACGATCCTTGCTAATTCGGTAGCGATGGTAGCCCCTTCAGCGCTTCCCTGTTCATGGATTTCGTTGCCGATACTCCAGATAAAAACGCTAGGATGGTTTCGGTCGCGCAGAATCAGGTCTTCGAGATCGCGTTTGTGCCATTCGTCCCAGGCAAGGTGATAGTCAAATTTATTCTTTTGCATTTTCCACATATCAAACGCTTCGTCCATAACAATAAAACCCATTTTATCGCACAAATCGAGCAATTCGGGAGCAGGAGGATTGTGCGAAGTACGGATTCCGTTACAACCCATATCCTTCAAAATTTCCAATTGTCTCTCCAGGGCACGGGTATTTATGGCAGTACCCAAACAACCTAAATCGTGGTGGTTGCATACTCCCAGTATCTTCAGGGGCTTTCCGTTTAATAAAAAACCTTTGTCAGCATCGAATTCAAAATAGCGGATACCAAAAGAGGTTTCGTACTCGTCCAAGACTTTTCCGTTTACTTTTACCTGAGATACTGCTTTGTATAAATAAGGACTGTTGACCGACCATAATGCAGGATTATTTACGGTAAACTCCTGGGCTATTTCAATTGAGTTGGCTCCCGACAATTCAGCTTTGCTTTCGGATTTGGAGACTACTTTTCCCGAAGCATCATAAATACTTGTAGTTAGAGTTGCCGACTGATTACCTGGTAACGCATTCCGGACCTTCGTTTTAAGAGAAATTTTAGCCAGTTGATCGGTTACGGAAGGAGTAGTAACATAGGTTCCCCAATGATCTACAAAAACTTTATCGGTAGAGATCAGCCAAACATTCCGATAAATACCCGAACCCGAGTACCAGCGCGAATTAGGCTGCTGGGAGTTATCTACTTTTACCACCATTACATTGGGTTTATTTCCATAATTCAGATAAGGGGTAAGTTCGTAACGAAAAGAACTATAACCATAAGGACGTTTCCCAAGAAATTGTCCATTGATCCACACCTCGCTGTTATTGTATACCCCATCAAAATCGACAAACATAAGTTTCCCTTTTTGAACTTCCTGAATCGTAAACGATTTACGATACCAGCCAATACCGCCAGGTAGAGCGCCACCGCCAGGTGATGCAGGATTCTTTTCACTAAACTCCCCTTCGATGCTCCAGTCGTGCGGCAAATTAAGAGTTCGCCATTTACTGTCATCAAAACTTATCGCCTGGGCATTATCTGTATTCCCAAGAAAAAATTTCCAGTTTGTGCCAAAATTTTGGGTGGAGCGAACATTTGTTTGGGCAGATACTATACTTTGAGTAAAGAATAGTGAAACAAATATCGCACAATTAAAAAAACGTGCTTTCATAGAATTAGAGGTTAAGTTTCTTAAAAGAATAAAATTATTCAATTTATTTGGCTCAGCTACTATCTAAACCTAAAATATCAAAATTCAATTCCAATAATTATTGGTAAATTATGATTTCCATGAACAAAACCATCTGAATAATGTTTAGGGATTAAATAGTATAGGTATTACTTAATGAGTTGCTGATTATTTCTGACGCTTTATTACTACTTTAATACTTCAAAAACATATCGGAATGTTTAAAAATTCGCCGAACCCAAAGATGAAATTTCCAGTATTGGTTTTAATATCCCTTGTAATGATTAATTGTTCCTCTTCCAAAAAGTCGAGAGCAATTGAATCATATTCTTTCGAAATATTTTTTGGCAATACCGGAGGTTTTTCAAATATCAACCCGATTTTTAGTGTAAAAAATAATGGCGATGTTTTTAAGAAGAATAATGCAACATCAGATGCTTTTCTTTTGAAAAAAATCGAAATACCAAAAATCGATTCGCTTTATACGCTCATCGCGAAAAGTAATTTCGAAAATCTAAAAATCAACCACATCTCCAACCTCACTCATTATATCGAAATAAAATCGGAGAAATTTACCAATAAAATAATGTGGCACGAAAATTCTCAGTTACCTGATGAAGCTAGGAAACTGCATAATTTCCTACTATCTGCAATTAAAAAATAACATCCTTATGAAACGTTCTCTGATAATTCTACTTGTTTTTTGTATTGCATCTTCTATAAATGCGCAAACCCAGAACAAATCAGGTAAGGCAAAAAGCAAAAAACCAGCCAATTATTCTGCCAGCTTTACGCCCATTAAAATTAACGGACAAAGTAATTTAAAAGCTGCAAAAGTTGTCAATACGCCTGCTATATACCAAAAAATAGGCACAACAGCGTTAAACCGTCAACTCCTAAAAAGGAATGACACAAAAATTATATTTGGCAACGACAGCATCACTCCAATATTTATTGAACGTGCGATTTCCTCACGCTTAAAATCTTCCGAAATACGAACTCCACAGCAGCAAAGCCTTGAGTTTTTGGAAAGTGTAAAAGCTGAAATGAAAATAGCAAATCCATCCGAAAGCTTTTTCATCAGTAACAGCGAGGACGATGAAATTGGACAACGGCACATCCGCATGTCTCAAAAATACAAAGGTATTAAGGTGTATAATTCCGACTTTTATCTTCACTTTTCAAATCAGAAAGAAATATTAAACGGTAAATATTGCATCATTAACCGGGATATTAATATAATCCCAAAATTCTCTGGAGAAAATGCATTAAACGTTGCCCTTGCCGATTTAAGAAAACAGACTACGGTTACAAATTTAACCAATCAGGAAAAAGCATTTTTAGATTACACCGAACCTGCTATTGACACTGTAATTGTCGAAGA
Source organism: Bacteroidota bacterium (assembly GCA_020048915.1). Taxonomy (GTDB): domain Bacteria; phylum Bacteroidota; class Bacteroidia; order Bacteroidales; family JAAUTT01; genus JAAUTT01. The sequence continues at coordinate 38,085 of JAIFLU010000239.1, forward strand.
CCGGCTAAGCTTTACCAAATATAGCCTGGCCTACCATATTTCTATCCGTCCAAACATTTTAGAGGAGTGGATTTATTTTATCCATGCAACCAATGGTTCGATCATTAGAAAATACAACAATACCAATTACGACGGCCCGGTAACGGCCAATGCAACTGACTTAAACGGTGTACAGCGGTCTATTAATACTTATCTCGAAAGCGGCAAGTACTATTTAATGAATATTGCCGAGACCATGTATAATGCCACCAAACAAGAAGGAGTAATTTTAACCCTCGATGCTAAAAATACTTCTACCTCAGACTTAACATATAGTGAAATAACTTCCAATAATAACACATGGGCTAACCCAACAGCTGTTTCCTCGCAATACAATGCAACACAAGCTTATTTATATTTCAAAAATACCTTTAACCGAAATTCGATTAATGGACAAGGCGGAAGCATCATTTCATTTATTAACGTGGCCGAAGACGATGGATCGAGCATGGAGAACGCCTTTTGGAATGGTAAGGCTGCATTTTATGGCAATGGCGGACCAGCCTTCAAACCTCTCGCCGGTGCGTTGGATGTAGCAGCGCACGAGTTGGGGCATGGTGTTATCGGTAATTCGGCTAATTTGGAATACGAAGGACAATCGGGCGCGATAAACGAGGGATTTGCAGATATTTTTGGATCTATGGTCGACCGAAACGATTGGTTTATTGGAGAAGATGTTACTAAAACGGCTTATATCCCATCCGGTCGATTGAGGGATATGTCGAATCCTCATAACGGAGGTGCTTCTTTAAGTGATAACGGCTGGCAACCCATGCACATGAAGGAGATTTATAATGGAACCGGAGATAACGGCGGAGTGCATACCAACAGCGGAATTTGTAACTATGTATATTACCTGTTTGCCACAGCTGTTACCAAAGAAAAAGCCGAGCAGGTTTTTTATAGGGCGCTAACAAAATATTTAACCCGGTTTTCGCAGTTCATCGATTTACGAGTAGCCGTTATTCAGGCAACTAAAGATTTATATGGAGATACATCGTCCGAAGTAGAAAAGGCCAAAACCGCTTTCGACACCGTTGGTGTTTATGATGAACAAAAACCTGCCAGTTCCCAAAACTATCCTGTAAACCCTGGGCAGGACTATCTGCTGTGTTATAATACCGATGTAGCCGATGCGAATACACTTTATCGATCGTCGGTTACGGCAACTAATTTTACCCCCTTTACAACCAAAGTTATGAAAGGAAAAGTCAGTGTAGTGGATGATGGAAGTTACGCCGATTTTGTTTCGAACGACGATAAAATTTACAGCATAAGTTTGGATCCGACTAAGAAAACAGAAAGCATTATTTCGGATGAAGCCATTTGGGATAATGTAGCAGTTTCAAAAGATGGAAAAAGATTAGCAGCAATCTCCATATATATTGACACTTCTATCTTTGTTTATGATTACAACTCGGCAAAATGGGCGAAATTTCAACTTTATAACCCCACCACTCAGGAAAATCAAAAGAGTGGCGGTGTGAATTATGCAGATGCTATCGAGTTTGACCATACTGGGGAATATCTAATTTACGACTCTTTTAACAGTTTACGCTCTGCTACCGGCGATAGCATTAATTATTGGGATATTGGCCTGATTCATGTTTGGGACAATGCGTTGAACAAATTTGCCGATGGAGAAGTAATGAAATTGTTTGGCTCCTTACCCGACAGTGTAAGTATTGGGAATCCGGTGTTTTCTAAAAACTCCCCCAATGTAATCGCATTTGATTACTACTATGAAGGTTCAGACGAATATGCTATTCTGGGAATGAATGTCGAAACAGGCGACTTGGGAGGCATTGCTTCAAACAATATATTTGGCTACCCATCCTTTTCAAAACTGGATGATAAAATTGCTTATAGCTCTATAAATACATCTGACGAGGAAGTTATTTCGGTAGCGAATTTGAACCCCGATAAAATTTCTGTGTCGGGCACTCCTTCCGATTTAATTAAAGATGGCAAATGGCCAGTTTATTATGCTACCGGAGCCAGAACTTTGGGTTTTGCCCCTTTGGCAAACTTTTCGGTGAGCTATAAATCGGGCAAAGCGCCTTTAACTGTTAATTTTACAGACCTTTCGCTAAACGATCCAAATTCATGGGCATGGACCTTTGAATCGGGAACACCTGGCTCATCAACTGCCCAAAACCCAACAGTCACCTATAATACACCGGGAACTTACTCGGTAACATTGAAGTCGACAAACAAATTTGGAAATAATTCAATAACAAAAACCGGTTATATAACTATTACCAATACAACTGGTATTAAGGAAAGGGAAAATCAGCTTTTGGTTTACCCCAATCCTGTGAAAAATTTCCTATATATAAAAGGAGCTTCGCTGCCTTTGGGAAATCTTAATATTTCAGTTTACTCCATCGATGGCAAATTAATGAAAACAAATATCGACAAGGATAAACTGGATATGAGCTCCCTGAAAGAAGGTATCTACATTGTTAAAATAAAAACCAGCTCAGGAGAACAGCAATTAAAAATTGTGAAGGAATAGCAGAGAGGAAGAAGGTTGCGGGTTGCGAGTTACGGGTTATGAGTTGAGTTACTATGTTAGTTTCGTTGCAGGTTGCAAGTTACAAGTTGCAGGTCGGTGCGTTAAATATCTTAGGCTGCAATCAACTGTAGACAGTGAACTATGGTCAATGGACTAATAAACACTTTCCCCGCTCTATTATATTCTTCCTTACGACTTTATACTAACTACTTACTACTACTCAATCCTATTGAGAACCGAATTCAACTTATCTTAAAATAATAGTTAAAATTTTTATTCGGTGTATGGTTTTTTTAAATTTAAGTGTTAGTTTTACATTTATTCATAAGCGTATTTATAACACTTATTAAATTATACCTAAGCTTTGAATATATGACAGTTACCTAAAACATTGACACTACAATTAACTATTAAATATTAAAAAAATGGCTATTAACTTAAAAGCACTCGAAGTCTGGTTTGTCACCGGTAGTCAACATTTATACGGCCCGGAAACATTGAAAAAGGTTGCCGAACATTCTCAGGAAATAACAACATTTTTTGATAGCAACTCCAAAATTCCGGTAAAAATTGTTTTTAAACCGGTAATGAAATCTCCCGACGAAATCACCAACTTATGCATTGATGCAAATGCTGCCCGCAATTGTATCGGATTAATTACCTGGTGCCATACTTTTTCGCCATCGAAAATGTGGATAAACGGGTTAAAGACGCTTCAAAAACCTCTTTTACACTTACATACACAGTATAACCGCGATTTACCATGGGGCGAAATCGATATGGATTTTATGAACCTCAACCAGGCAGCTCATGGCGACCGGGAACATGGTTTTATAATGACCCGTATGCGCATAACCCGCAAAGTGGTAGTTGGATACTGGAAAGACGAAGAAGTAATTGAACGTATTGGAACCTGGACCAGAGCTGCTGCCGGATGGTACGATTTTCAGAAAGCAAAAATTGCCCGCTTTGGCGACAACATGCGCGAAGTAGCTGTTACCGAAGGCGATAAAGTTGAAGCTCAGATTAAATTTGGCTTATCGGTTAACAGTTATGGCGTTGGCGATATCGTAAAGGTTATTAACGAAGTAGCTGATGCCGACATTGATAAATTAGTAAAAGAATATGCAGAGCTTTATCAGATAGCAGATGCTGGAAAACCAGGAGCCACGTTTCACCAGAATGTGCGCTACCAGGCCCGTATTGAACTTGGAATTCGCCAATTTTTAGAGGCCGGAGAATTTAGCGGGTTTACCACCACCTTCGAAGATCTCCATGGATTATCGCAACTTCCCGGATTAGCATCGCAACGGTTGATGGCTTCCGGTTACGGATTTGGCGCTGAAGGCGACTGGAAACATGCCGCAATGGTAAGAGCTTTGAAAGTAATGGGAACCGGACTTAAAGGCGGCTGCTCGTTTATGGAAGATTACACCTACCACCTGAATCCAAATGGAATGAAGGTTTTGGGAGCCCATATGCTCGAAATTTGTCCAACTATTGGCGAAGGAAAAGCAAAACTGGAAGTACATCCATTGGGAATTGGTGGAAAAGATGCTCCGGCTCGTTTGGTATTCAATGTTCCAACCGGACCTGCAATAAATGCAAGTTTAATTGATATGGGTAACCGTTTCCGAATGATTGTAAATTCGGTTGATTGTGTGCTTCCCGATGCGGATATGCCTAAACTACCTGTAGCCCGTGCGTTATGGGTACCTCAACCAGACCTGAAAGTTGGCGCTGCTGCCTGGATTTATGCTGGTGGAGCTCACCATACCGCTTTCAGTCAGGCATTAAATGCTGAATACATCGAAGATTTTTCGGAAATGGCCGGGATTGAGTATGTTCATATTGGCAAAGAAACCTGCATTACCGATTTCAAAAAAGAATTACGCTGGAACGAAATGTATTATGCCCTTGCAAAAGGATTTTAATACTTCGTCAACTTAACATATTTAAACCTTAGTATAACCATTTGATGAGCTTTGCGGCTAAAACCTTTTAGCCGCAAGTGCATCAAAGAATAACCAAAGCATTTAATCCCTCATCTGGCTTTAGAACTCTAAACTAAACCCGGAGAGAAAGAAGAGTTTGTTGTAATAGTTAGATAGTTAGTTAGTTAAATTTAGAGATTAATCCTCCTGGTAATTCAGGGGGATTTTTGTTTTTGGAGGAATAAAATACAGTTTATATTCTGTCAGAAGGCTCATTACAGGCTGGTAAGTAAGATCGCGAAGCTTTGATAAAGGCGGTCAGCATAGGGTTTTTACTTAAAAGCTCATTCAGCCGTTTTATAACTTATTGCCACACCGGCACCATTGGTATCGAGTGTAGTTTTGTAATTCGGAAGTTTGATAACATACTCATAAAAATCGTAGTTGTTGTGCTGGCCGACATTATGCGTAACAAAACACCCTCCCACCAGCAGTTTGGGATTCATATCTTTAAAATAGTTAATATACCAGCTCTTATCGGCATCGCTAAAGACAAAATCCACAGGCCCTTTTAATGCAGGCACAAGTTTATGGGCGTCGGCAAGCCGTGTGTCAATATATTTTGACAGCCCTGCTTTTTCAAAATTAGCCAGTGCTTCTTTATGCCTCCGTTCGTCTATTTCGATGGTTAAAAGTTTACCGCCCGTTTTGCTCAGCGCCCAGGCAATCCAAATACCCGAATGACCTGTAGAGGTACCTATCTCCACCGCATTTTTGTAGTTGTTCTTTAAAATAATATCATACAAGAGCTGCCCGTCCGATTCCGGCACATTCATATCGCGCCATCGGTATTGACTGCTGTTTAAAAATTCTTTAACCTGCTTATCCAGTTTGGCAGTATTGCTGGTCTCCTTCGACTGGGAATAGGTTTCATCAATTCCAAACAGGGCGATTAAAAAGAAACTGATGGAAAACAGGTATAGCAAACGCTTTAAGTTTTTCATAATTTTGGGTTTCGGATAATAACTTACGTAACCTACTTATTATAAACAACCTAATTATTGAATTGTTTAAGAGTATTTAGAAATTTAATATTGTTTATGCGCATTTATTTTTGTATCGCGCTTTCCAAAATTGAAATTTTGTAATTATTGCTAATACTTAGCTTTATCCAGCCAATCTTGTCATTATTCTTAGGAGCTGTAATTTTAATCCCAATATACTGAATTACTTCCTGAGGAAAAGAATTACAGGTATAATGCGACTGTGTATAATTATAAACTGCGGTATCACCATTTACTATTGGAAACAAAACTCTGCTTGAATACCACTCGTCACTCAACGTAACCGTATCCGATTTAAAGGATTCGGATTTCTCTAAATAATCGCCCTTACTTTTAACAAGAAGTTTAAACTGGTTCGGAGTAATTTTTACGATAGAATCGGAGATGCCTATCCTCATACAAGAATAGCTGGTAGTATTATAAATATGAATTCTAGGCTTATCTTCTGCATTAATCGTTTGAGTTCTATAATTCAGGAACGTTGTATCGTTACTGTCAAATCCATTAACGAGGCAGTTAGTGTTTAAGCATAATATCCGGGATTGTGGAATTTGACCAAGACCTTGTGAACCCCAAATCTCACTTGTAAACTGAAAATCAGGAATTTTATCTCCGTTAACGTCTAAATCAAATGCTTTTTTAGCATAATAACCGCCAACTAAAACAGTATCGTAATTTGTAACCCGAAGGCCTGTTTCAAACCCAACCACTATTTTATCTTTTATATTATTACCAGCATCTTCCTTTTTGCAGGCGATTGTAAAAAGGAAAACTACGAATACAAAAATTAAGGTAATTCTCATATATATGTATTTTGAAGCGAAGTCTAATATAATACCGGGTTGGATTTCGCACCATTTTTTTTACTTTGAAAAAACCTGCAAGCGGGTTTATCACCCAACCTTTCATCGAAACCTATTTTTCACCTACCTAAATTCGATACTCCTTAATACAAATTCTCTTATTTATCAAAATTATAGCCATTGGTATAATTCCTCCCAACGGTAATAGATATAGAATTAAATGAATTCAAATTATAAACTAACGACCACATGGTGATGTCTTGCGATATACTTTTCAATAAAGCTATCGATTCATTTTTAGAAAAAACGCCATCATGCTGGCTCAATTTCAAATACGCCTTTTTATAGCGGTCACAAGGTACATCTAAAGGAGCTCCGGAGTTATATACAATAAAATTTGTTGAAACCATAAATGGCTCTGTATTTCTGGTAATTTTCATGTCATTATCTACATATTCAATAATTGCAGCATTTCCTTGTTTATCAGCAATGAGAAAATGTACCGGAGGATCGGTTGCTTCATAATTGTAATTCTGAAGCAGCGTAATTGCATGGTCAGTATTTTCAGCGTAATCTAAAACAAGTCGGATTAACGCCAAATCGTAAAAAGTAGCTTTATCTTTATCGTATGGAGGCTTAGCACTTGGCACTGCCATTAAGCCAATTGAGACACCCATTTCATTTACACCATCTAAAGGCAAATAAGGCGCTTTTGCTAATTTGCCAGGATTGTTGATTAACTCCTGATAACTAACGTTTTCAGAAAACCCACAATAAAAAAGATCAACCATAGAATAAGACGAAAAGCCATTGGGAGGTGAAGTATGCAACAGTAAACTAGCCCTGTGGAAAAAATCAAAATTCCGGCCAAAGAGAATATTATCTTTTGCTCCCATTGCGGCAAAACAAGAACATGCCCAATTATTCTTTTCTCCGGAGAAATTTTCAACCGGGATTGTGTTTTTACTAATACCTGATTTTAAATGCTTATCAAATCCGTAATCCTGATTATAATCCATGTAATAGAGTGGGTAATCATCAATTTTTTTCAGCTCTCCGGGCTTAATATCTTCAAGTTTAATATCAGTAAAGATTATACTTTTTTGTTCTTCACCTTTTTTACAATTAGTCAAAAACAGAATTATACAAATTATTAAAGTGTACCTACAGCTAATATTTTTCATATACTTTTACTAAAAGGTAGTTCATAAATATGGATTTTTGAGTTGTAGCTTCTGAAATTCAGGTTTCCCATTAATAGATCCCTTTCTTGATAAAGACCCTGTAAAAATCTCCAGAATTACCTAAATGGTAAATTGTTTTCACTTTTGTTACCTCCCTGTTAATCAATCATGATTTTAAAATGCAAACCTGCTCAGAAATAGTGTTAATCTATTGGTTTTCTGTTCAAAAACAGACTGTTTTAGTCCCAAATACAAAAGGTGCGTAAATCTTTTTTGGAGAAAAGAAAATGAAAAAAGAATGTGAGTATGTAAAAATTAAGAATTCCAGAATAAAAATTAAGAGTCATAATCATAAGAAAAATGAAAACTTCTGCCCCTACCCCTTCTTTATATGATATTCCCAAGGCGAAACGTCCATTGTTTTTCGAAACAGCTGCGAAAAGTAAAACGGATCATAAAAAGCCTGCTCAGTGGCAATTTCTTTGAATGGAATATTCGACAAATCGAGCAGCTAATATAAAAGTAATTTTCAGACACATTGGCTTTCTGAATCGAGAAAAAAACAATATCGGAGATATAAAATAATTTTGTCTTAGAATTAACTTCTAATTACGACTGAATATACTCCGGTAAAACAATGGCTTTATGATTATTAAACCATTCTTCTTACCAAAATCTATAAATAAGTTTCCTGCAAAAACTTAATAATATAGTCTATGCATTTCAAAGTTAAATCCATTTACACATCGGAAGCAATTCGTTATTTTCGTAATATTATGCATGTCAAAAAAAGCATACCAGCACATTAGTAATAAGCTTTAAAATATAAAACATATACAATTATGAAACGAAAATATTTTTCAAAATCGCTTTTTATAGCATTGATTATCTTTTTGTTTGGAGCCTCTGGGATAATCTCTGCCCAGAAAACATATCAGATAGATGCCACAACGGTTAAACCCGATATTCGCAAAGGGCAGCTCGAATTGGGCGGAAAAAGCATTAACGGAGAATCTATTGCCGTGAACAACTTTTATATTGAGCGGAACGGAAAGCCAATTATCCCGGTGATGGGTGAATTTCATTATTGCCGCTTTCCTAACCAATACTGGGAAGAGCAAATCAGGAAGATAAAGGCAGGTGGTGTCTCGATAATTGCCACATATGTTTTCTGGAACCTCCACGAACCAAAAGAAGGCAATTTCCATTGGGAGAACGACCTCAACCTCCGCCGGTTTATCGAAGTATGCAAAGCCAACGGCTTGGAGGTTATTGTCCGCATTGGCCCATTCGATCATGGCGAAATGCGCAATGGTGGCATTCCCGACTGGTTGTATGGCCGTCCGTTTGAGGTTCGGTCAAACGATCCCGGTTACCTGGAGTACGCCCAAAAATTATACAATCAGATTGGACAGCAATTAAAAGGACTCTATTTCAAAGATGGCGGGCCAATAATTGGCATCCAACTCGAAAATGAATACCAGCATTCGGCCGCTCCATGGGGAATTACCTATTTGGGAGCTGAACGGGAATATACCTCTGCCCGTCGCGACCGCAAAATTACCCAGGTGGGGGTTGGTATAAACGAAATAGGGAACGATTTTGCCGAATATGGTCAAAAACACATGCAAACGCTCAAACAAATGGCCATAGATGCCGGAATGGATGTCCCCATTTACACTGCCACCGGCTGGGGATTTGCTTCCATCGTTAAAAATGGCTCTATCCCGGTGATGGCTGGGTATGCATATCCCTTCTGGGAAGAAACTATTCGCCCTTCTCCATTCTACCTCTTTAAAAACATTCATCAAACCCCCGATTATGCGCCGGTGAGTTATAAAGCAGACGATTATCCTTCGCTCGCTGCCGAACTGGGAACCGGTATGGCTGTCACCTATTCGCGTCGCCCCCGCGTTCCCGGAGAAAGCTTTTTACCACTGATGGTTCGCACCATTGGCAGTGGCAGTAACGGACTTGGATATTATATGTATCAGGGGGGCACCACCCCATCGGATGGTTTTTTTATGTATTCCGAAGGATTTGGATTGAATCTAAAATCGTACGATTACCAGGCACCGATCGGTGAGTTTGGCATTCCGGGAAAAGGATATTTTGAGTTAAAGCTTATTAACTCCTTTTTAAAACATTACGGAAGTATTGTTGCTCCCTTGTTCCCGGTTCTCCCGGAAACGAATAAAGGCATGAAGCCTGACGATACTACCACATTGCGTTATGCTATCCGCACTGATGGAACAAAGGGGTTCCTGTTTATGCATAATTTTCAGGATCACGTAAAAACACACGACCATAAAGACCTTCGGGTTGAAATTAAAACTTCCGATGGAGTTATTTCGTTCCCTGAAACCGGGAAGTTCACCTTAAAAGCAGGGACATCGGCAATATTTCCTTTCAATACAGAATTTGGCGGAATTACATTCAGCTATGCCACTGTTCAACCGCTATGCAACTTTTCGAAAGAAGGAAAAAACTACCAGGTGTTTGTTTCAATCGATGGAATTACCCCTGAAATAGCTTTAAAAGGAAAAATAAAGACATCGACAACTGGAGCAAAAATCAGCAGTAACAAGGGAAACACAATAATCACAGGTTCTAACAATCAGCCTTTTGAATTTATGGTTAACAATACGCAATTTTTGATTCTGCCATTTGAAAAAGCACTCCACTCCTATTTAATTGGAAAAACAGGAAATCAACACCTGATAATAAGCGATGCATTGGTTCTCGAAAACATCTCAACCCTCGATTTAGTCAGTTCTGGAAAGGAAGTATGGAACGTTGCAATCTATCCACGGGTACATTCAGTTATGGCAACCGGCGCAAACATTTTAACCAAAACATCATCCGATAAACTGTTTTCAGTTTCCACTATCGAAGTGCCTAAGGTCTCTCCCACCCTCTCCTTAACCCAATACGACGATCGCCATTATGTTTTGAATGCCAAAAATCTTGATCTCACCAACCTGCACGATGTATATATCCGATTTGATTACCGAGGCGACCGGGCAGTTTGTATGCTAAACGGCGAAATTGCTACTGATAACTTTTACACCAGTCAACCCTGGCAAATTGGACTAAAGCGCTATGCTGACCTGCTAAAAAACAACGAAATGTATTTCTATTTTATGCCCATGCGAAAGGATGCTCCTTACCTGAATTATTTAGATAAAGAAGTTGTGCCGGATTTTAAAGGCATAAACGAATTTCTGGAAATAAAACAGCCCGAAATAATACCCGAATATAAGGTGAGTATTGAAATAAAATAACATATTTGTTTTCAATGTCGTTTTATTATGAAGTAGGATTCGACTCCGCTCAGCCTGACAAACTGGTATTATTGTCACACTGAGCGGAGTCGAAGTGTGGATTAATTATTCAATCCCTAAACTAAACGACAATTTATTTGCTTTTTATATTTGCTTAACCATATCAGGACGAAACTTCTGCATAAATGAATATTTATCAGTAATATTACCTTATTTCTAAAAAAAGGAATATGAAAAAATCCTTATTTGCGCTGCTGATCGTTGGAATTACCTGCTCCTTTTGCCATAAAGAAAGCAATGGTACTGAAACACCCGATCCTATTATAAAAGATACGGTAGTGCAATATCCATACGAAAAATTTTGCATGGGAGCCGACTTATCGTATGTGAACCAAATTCTTGATCATGGCGGCGTATTTAAAGATTCGGGCATAACTAAAAACCCCTATAAGATTTTTAAAGATCACGGAACCAATCTGGTTCGGGTTCGGATTTGGAATAATCCCGCCTGGACCAAAGATCCTTACGGCACCGCTGGCACCCAATTATACAGCGACCTCCGGGATGTCGAAAAAACGATCAGAAACGCACGCGAACATGGCATGGCGGTAAACCTCGATTTTCATTATTCCGACATTTGGGCCGATCCCGGAAACCAAAAAGTACCGGCCGCCTGGAAAGAGATTAAGGACACCTCCGTATTAAAAGATTCGGTATATAACTTCACGTTTAAAACGTTGCAATACCTCAACAGTAAAGGGTTAATGCCCGAGATGGTACAAATTGGGAATGAAATAAATTGCGGCCTTTTTTATTCGGAGGCTCCAGCCGGATTCCCTTCCCTAAGTTGTTGCAATGGAAACTGGAAAGAACTGGGAGCAGTTTTAAACGCGGGAATCAAGGCTGTAAGGGCTGTTTCGAACGTTTCATCTATCAAAACAAAAATAATGCTTCATGTCGCCGATCCAAAAAATGTTGAATGGTGGTTCGACAATATTATGAGCCAGGCAAAAGTAACCGATTTTGAAGTGATTGGCTTTTCGTATTATCCCTTTTGGCACACTACTGTTTCGTTTAATGACCTGGGGACTAAAGTTTCCGCCTTCAAAAATAAATACAAACGACAGGTGATGATTGCGGAAGTAGCCTATCCATGGAGTACCTCCGGCAACGATTCGTATAACAATGCCTTTGGAAGCCAACCTCCCGTTTCGGGATATCCCTTTACCATCGATGGCCAGTATAACTTTATGGTTGCCCTAACGCAGAAGGTAATTTCGGCAGGCGGAAGCGGCATTATGTATTGGGAACCGGCATGGATTACCTCCCAAATGAAGGATTTATGGGGAACAGGCTCGTCGTGGGAGAATGCAACCTTCTTCGATTTCGCCGGAAATACTATAAAGGGGATAAATTACATGAATTATAAATATATATTCCCAATTCAGTAACTTTAGCAGATTTTCAACTTAACCAAAACAGTATGAAACATCCATTTAGAAAAGCTCAAAACGCAAAGGTATGGCCAAAAGGATGTTCCATGTGACCATAATTTAATAATCAAAAATATACACATGAAAAATACTATTCGTCTATCTCTTGCAGCGATTTTCCTTTTCCTACTTTGCTCCGGCGGAACATACGCGCAGAATATTCTTTCCGGCAAAACTTCTTTTAACACTGAATGGGAATTTGTAAAAGATGCCGATACAACCATAACACCGTTGCTTATCGCGAAAGGGAGCACCGCATCCATTCGTTGGGAAAAAATCACCCTGCCGCATACGGCAAACATCGAACCTGTTGTAATGGTTGCCAAACAATGGCAAGGATATAGTTTCTACCGCAAATTTTTTGTAGTTCCCAATACATTAAAAGGAAAGCACATCGCTATTCAGCTCGAAGCTGCCATGCAGGTAGCCGAAGTATTTTTAAACGGAGAAAAAATAACCACCCACCTGGGAGGATATTTGCCATTCTATATTGACATTTCGAACAACGTACAGTTTGGCAGGGAAAATTGCATTGTTGTGCGGTTAAACAATCTCGACAATCCAACAGTTCCTCCGGGGAAACCCATTGCCGATCTCGATTTTTGCTATTACAGCGGCATTTACCGAAATGTTTGGATGGTGACGAAAGACCAGCTTTATATTTCGGATACCAATGCGGCCAATCGGGTTGCCGGAGGTGGAATTTACGTTTCTTACACCGATGTTACCGAAGCTTCAGCGAATGTTCATGTAGTAGTAGATGTCCAAAACGATTTTGCAAAGGAAGAAAAAGCTAAAATTCAGGTTTCACTAACGGATGCCTCGGGAGTACAGGTTTCTAAAATCGAATCTTTGGTTGAATCAATTCCGTTAGGTGGAAATAAAGTATTTTCACAAACGGTGAAAGTTCAAAAACCGGCACTTTGGTCGCCCGACAGTCCAAATTTGTATAAGCTTACTGTAAAATTGATACGCGACAACAAAGAAATCGATACCGAGAACCTGAAAATAGGCATTCGGACATTCACGATAAATGCTGCGCAAGGACTTGTTTTAAATGGCACCAAACTGAAACTTCGCGGAACAAACCGCCACCAGGAATACCCGTATATCGGGAATGCCTTATCGGACAATGCCCAGTATCGCGATGCTTACAAAATAAAGCTAGCTGGTTTTAATTTTGTCCGATTGTCACATTATCCGCAATCACCCGCATTTATGGATGCCTGCGACGTGCTAGGCATATTGGTTATGAATTCCATTCCGGGATGGCAGTTTTTCGGAAACGACGAATTTCAAAAAAACAGCATCCAGGACGTGCGCAATATGGTTCGCCGCGACCGCAACCATCCCTGCATCATCCTTTGGGAACCATCGCTGAACGAATCGGGCATGAAAAAGCTATATATGGAAACTGCCCATAAAGCAGTAAAAGAAGAGCTCCCGGTTGGCGAAAACTATACCAGCGGTTGGATGGACGACGTATACGACCTGTTTATACCGGCCCGACAGCATGCAAAGCCACCGTTATACTGGAACAATTACAAAAAGGACAAACCTATTTTAATTGCCGAGTATGGCGATTGGGAATATTACGCCCAAAACGCCGGTTTTAACCAAAAGGAATTCTCCGATTTAAAAACCGAAGAACGAAACTCGCGCCAACTGCGTGGTTACGGCCAGTTGCGGTTAGCCCAGCAAGCGCTGAATTACCAGGAATCCCATAACGACAACCTGAATGGGACAGCGATGGGCGATGCCAACTGGCTGATGTTTGATTATAACCGCGGTTATGCACCCGATATTGAATCGTCGGGTATTATGGATATTTTCAGGTTACCCAAGTTTGCTTTTTATTTCTATCAAAGCCTCACAAATCCGATAGCAGGAAGCAATAAACCGTTTAACAAACCAATGATATTCATTGCGAATTACTGGAACGATTCGACCTTTAAAGATGTGAAAGTATACAGCAATTGCGACGAAGTAGAACTTTTATTGAATGGCAAAACTATAGCCCGCCAAAAACCCGATACGGGAAGGGTTTCGAATAATTTGAAGCACCCGCCGTTTACGTTTAAACCGACAAGCTTTAAATCGGGGGCGTTAACGGCAAAAGGGTATCTGAAAGGACAAAAAGTTACGGAAACTACCGTTAACACGCCGGGAGAACCCTCCAAGATAAACCTCTCGGTCGATTTGAGCGGCAAAGATTTAAAAGCAGGCTGCAACGATATTGTATTTGTGTATGCCTCCGTGACCGACGCAAAGGGAACGCTAGTGCCGACTGATACCCGGAAGATTGCCTTTAAAGTTGAAGGTGATGCTTCGTTAATAGGTACCAATGCTATTGAAGCCGAAGCCGGAATAGCTACCATCCTGCTCAAGGCTGGCAATAAACCCGGCAATATAAAAATTACAGCCTCCGCGGTTGGATTGGGGAATGGGGTATTTCAGGTGGTATCAAAATAGTTTGAATATGCCATACAGTGAAGGCATGGGAGCGGTGGCGTGCTCTGTCATATTTGGATGACGAAACTGATTATTAACTCTAAAAACAAGTTTTTTCAAATATTTGCTGAAATAATTGTAACTGGGGAACCGGAATCTTTAAAATCAGAATCATCGGTTACTATTTTCCATTTATTTTTGGAGCTTAACTCGATATAGTAAGAATCGTTAAAGTCAGATTTCCCAAACTGGTTTATTATTGAAGGCACAGAAATAGATGTAAAATCGTCGCTACAAAAATTGGCAATTTTGAATATTTGGGTTAATGCAGCTTTGATTTCACTAACAGTTTCGGAATATTCAACTGAAGGTTTAAAATGTTTTTTAAGGCTAGGTTTAATCAAGGAAGGATTTTTCTTTTTCCAATTTTCGAATTCGAGGTTTAACCAGGCATTGCAAAACTCTGATACGATTAACGAACTAATAAAAATACCACTTTTAACCTGTATGGCTGATTTTAAAAAATCGCCGTAAAGAGATTGTTTTCTCCTCTCATAATTGGCAATGGGGCAATAAATATACATCCAAACGTTATTGTCGACAAGAAAGGAGTCGAGCGGACGTGGTTGAAAACCGGAAATGTTTACAACATTATTCATGTCCGAATGTATCTTTAGCTGATTGGTCGAAGGATGAAGGATTTGCAAAAAACTCTTTTGCCCGCTCAATCACTTTTTTAAATAACGAAATATCCTCGGGTGCAATATTTTTAAGGGACAACAGCGTATTTAAATCATCTCCGGTGAACTTGGAATATAGTTGTCCGATTGCAGCGTTCAAAAAAGCAGTTGTTATCAGCGTAATATTAGCGAAATCAAGTTCTACAGCTTGTTTTTCGGAAAGTAATTTATCAATTTGCTTATAAAGTAAATCCCCATCGGATGGTGAAATAGCTGAATCGCCACCAATCAGGTCAAAAACTACTAATTTTATAATGTGTTTATTCATAGTGGTCAAAGATATTAAAATTTAATATCCGATATGTCTTCATTTTTAAAATAATAAACTATTGAATCGTCGAGATTAAACTCAATATTGATAATTGTTCCCGGAAATTCGTGGTCAAAATTAGCCGTGAAAATTTCGCCCCGTACATATTGCCAATATCCATTGGAAGAAACAATCTGAATTTTTCCTTTGTTCACATGAATAAAGTCCTGTATAAGCTTAAATCCTAAGCCTCCGGGGATGTTGCCCTTAACAGGCTTTGTGGTGTTATTCTCTTTTACGGCCCATAAAATAGCATCGGTACCGGAATATGATTTGCCCAAATAGTTGTTTACGTTTGCTTTAATGGTTTGCCCAATATCTACAATAGTAAGGTCAATACGTGGCGGTGATTTTCGTGGGTAGTATTGCCCACAGCTATAAACATATTCGCAGTGCCCATGAAGAATGGCATTGCTGAAGATCTCAAAAATACTCCGTGTAATCTCCTTACGCAAGAGGCCGAATAAGCGCGGGAAATCAGTATGTCCCAGCAATTCGGCATCCAAATACTCTTTAATAAGCTTTTCATCGGTGAGTTTGTACTTACGGTATTTGATGGTTGTATAATTGGGGTCGTCTATTTTTTCGAGCCCAAAATGCGCAGCAAACTGGTTACGCATAAATAAATCGCGAAGCTGGCCAGTTACACTAATTTGAACGTTGTTGTTGTTTGCCTGGATAATATTAACTACCGAACCCAACACAGAGCACAAATTGGCTTCGAACCATGTGTTTTGTGAGAAGGTAATAACAATATCCCTGTTATGCAACGAATTTGTTTTTTGCAGCATGTCTACAAAAAAGCTAAATCCTTCGAAATCGCTCTTTATACTATGTGGAACCTGAATGATCATAGGTTACTGATCCCCTTTTTTTAGTTTTTTTATTGAGCAACAGCCACACTTATTATGCCTTCGGGCTTTGTTGCTTGTACTTATTTAAAATGTTTAAAAAATCCCTATCCTGTAAAAACATCTTCCAGTCTTCATCTTTCCGCACAAAAGATCCCGATACTTCTTTCTTATTTAAGCTTAAATCCAGATAAAATAAAGCATCCTTTTTGTTCTCTTTTAAAGCATACCAACACGCCAAATTAAAACATTTACCTCCAAATTCAACAGCCTTTTGGTATTTCTCAAATGCTTGATGGTACAATTCTTCCGCTTCTTTCGCCTCTTTGGCCTTTGCCAAATTTCCTAAATCAGTACCCCAGTTGTAAAAGGCTTCGTGGTAGTCAGGTTTTATTTCAATCGCCTTTTGGTATTTCTCAAAGGATTGATGGTACAATTCTTCCGCTTCTTTCCCTTCTTTGGTCCTTGCCAAAATTCCTAAAGTAGTACCCCAGTTGTAAAAGACATCTTGATCGTCTGGTTTTATTTCAATTGCCTTTTGGTATTTCTCAAAGGAATGATGGAGCAATCTTTCTGCTTCTTTCCCTTCTTTGGTCTTTGCCAAATTTCCTAAAGAAGTACCCCAGTTGAAAAAGACATCTTGATAGTCTGGTTTTATTTCAATCACCTTTTGGTATTTCTCAAAGGATTGATGGTATAATGCTTCCGCTTCTTCCCCTTCTTTGGTCTTTGCCAAATTTCCTAAAGAAGTGCCCCAGTTGTTATAGGCTTCGTGATTGTCTGGTTTTATTTCAATCGCCTTTTGGTATTTCTCAAATGATTTTTGGCAAAATTCTTCCGCTTCTTTCCCTTCTTTGGTCTTTGCCAAATTTCCTAAATAAATACCCCAGTTGTAAAAGGCTTCGTATTTGTCTGGTTTTATTTCAATCGCCTTTTGGAATTTCTCAAATGCTTGTTGGTACAATGCTTCCGCTTCTTTCCCTTCTTT
>JAIFLU010000181.1 GCA_020048915.1 Bacteroidota bacterium
TATTTGTAAATTAAGGCAGCAAAAAAGTTGGGGTATGATATCGTTTAAAAAAACTAAGAAAAGTTGGAGAATTGCTATTATTAGTGTTTTTGCTTCGTGCATAATAAGCTTTTTTGCTTTTACCGACAGCGATTTTAAAATTTTAAAAAACTTTGATATTTTCTATACCCTCTTTAGAGAATTAAACCTTTATTATGTGGATAATATCGATCCGGACGAAGTAATAAAAACGAGTATTGATGGCATGCTACAATCACTGGATCCTTATACTGTTTATATTCCCGAAAATGAGGCTGATGATTACAAAGTCCTTACATCAGGTCAGTATGGAGGAATTGGAGCTTCTACCCGAAAAATAGGTGGATATGTTGTTATTTCTGAAATTTATGAGAAATACCCTGCTAATCGCGCCGGATTAAAATCAGGAGACATCATTCACGAAATTGATGGTCAACCGTTATATTTTAAAGAATCTTCTGAAATTAGCGAACTTCTTAAAGGAGAACCAGGGACTGATGTTTTATTAACAATTGAGCGTCCGAACGAAAATAAACTGATCAAGAAAAATTTAAAACGCGAAAAAATCTCTCTCAACAACGTACCGTATTATGGTATGGTTAACAGCGAAACAGGGTATATTAAATTAGTAAATTTTACAATTGATGCCCATAAAGAAGTTAAACAAGCCTTTTTAGATTTAAAGGAAAATTTTGGAGCTAAATCGTTGATTTTAGATTTAAGAGGTAATCCAGGAGGCTTGCTAATTGAAGCTGTTGATGTGGTTAACTTATTTATTGATAAAAACCAGGAAGTGGTCAGTACAAAAGGAAAAATGAAACAATTAGATAATATATATAAAACCCGGAACCAACCACTCGATACCCAAATTCCTTTAGCTGTATTAGTAAACAGAAGTTCTGCATCTTCAGCCGAAATTGTAGTCGGGTCACTTCAAGACCTTGACAGGGCAGTAATTATTGGTCAGCGGACCTTCGGAAAAGGTCTGGTTCAGGTTACACGTCCTCTTAGTTACAACGCTCAGTTAAAAGTAACTACTTCGAAATATTATATTCCAAGTGGAAGATGTATTCAAGCATTGGATTACTCGCACAGAGGAATTGACGGAAGCGTAAGTAGTATTCCCGATTCTATGATTACTCAATATAATACCAAAAATGGAAGAAAAGTTTTTGATGGAGGAGGAATAATACCAGATATTACACTTCAACCCGAAACTTTAAGTAAAATTGCTATAACCTTATATACAAGAGGATTATTTTTCAATTATGCTACCAATTTTTATCATAAAAACGATTCCATTTCCTCTATCCCGAAATTCGAAATAGAAGAGGATGTTTACAAAAATTTTATTCAATTTATTACGAGTAAAAATTTTGATTATATGACTGATACTGAACAAGTATTAGACAAGCTTATTGAAAGTGCAAAAGGAGAGCATTACTATGAGAATTCTAAAGAAGAATTTGCCCTTTTACAGAAAAAAATTGCCCACGATAAATATAAGGATTTGGAAGAAAATAAAGCAGAAATCTGCGAATTGCTAAAAGAGGAAATTGCCAGTAGATATTATTTTCAAAAAGGGCGAATTGGATCGTCGTTGAAAAATGATACACACGTTAAAAAAGCAATATCAGTATTAGTAGATACGGACCTTTATACGAGCATTTTAAAAGGAACAATAAAATCGAACGTCGCCAGTAAACAAAGCTATCACCGATACGAGGATAATTAAATTAGTATTTTTAATGCGCTTCAAACCAATTATTCCCATCACCTATTTCAACTAAAAGAGGAACTTTCAATTTTATTACATTCTCCATTTCGTCTTTAACAAGAGATTTCAAAAACAATAATTCCTCTTTATACACATCAAATACAAGCTCATCATGTACCTGCAGAATGAGTTTTGATTTAAGCTTTTCCTCATTCATTTTTCGATAAATATTTACCATTGCGTGTTTAATAATATCAGCGGCAGTTCCCTGGATAGGCGAATTAATGGCATTTCTTTCGGCCATACTTCTAATATTACTGTTTGCAGAATAAATATCAGGTAAATAACGCCTCCTACCATAAAGGGTTTTTACAAAACCATTGTCTCTTGCATCCTGAATGGACCTTTCCATATAAGTTTTAACCTTTGGAAAGTTTGCAAAATAACCATCTATTAACTCACTTGCTTCCTTTCTAGGAATCTTAAGCCTCTGAGATAAGCCAAATGCAGAAATACCATAAATAATTCCAAAATTTGCAGTTTTAGCTTTATTTCGCATATCCTTTGTAACCTCATTCAAATTTAAATTATAAATCTTTGCTGCTGTCGCAGTATGAATATCAGCATTATTATTGAAAGCCTCAATCATATTCTCATCTTCGCTCATATGAGCCATAATCCTCAATTCAATTTGGGAATAATCAGCAGAACTAATAACATATTCATTATTAGCAGGTATAAATGCCTTTCGTATTTCCCGCCCTCTTAGACTTCTGATAGGAATATTTTGCAAATTCGGATCTATTGAACTTAATCGACCAGTTGCAGTTAGAGCCTGATTAAAAGAGGTATGAAGTCTTCCGGTTTTACTATTAACCATAACCGGAAGAGCTTCAACATACGTATTCAAAAGCTTCCGAAGTGTGCGATAATCTAAAATATAATTAATAATTGGGTGTTTGTCAACTAAATAGACTAATACATCTTCAGAAGTAGAATATTGTTTTGTTTTAGTGAGCTTTGCTGTATCATCAATTTTCAATCTGTCAAAAAGAATTTCGCCTAATTGTTTTGGCGATTGAATATTAAACTCAACACCAGCTAATTCAAATATTTTTGCTTCAAGATGAATTAAATCCGTTTTTAGTTCATCTCCAAGTATCTTTAAAGCACTCCTATCCAAATTAATACCTGTATACTCCATATCGCAAAGCACAGGAATTAATGGCATTTCTAAAATACCAGCAATTGACGATAATTCGTTTTTTTTCAATTCTACATCCAAAACCTCTTTCAGTTGATATGTAATATCAGCATCTTCAGCAGCATACTCAGCAATCCTGGCTAAATCAACATTGCCCATATTTATTTGAGGTTTCCCTTTTTTCCCAATTAAATCTTCAATTGGAACTGGAGAATATTTTAAATACTTCTCTGAAAGGAAATTCATATTATGCATTTGGTCAGGTTCTAAAAGATAATGAGCAAGCATCGTATCAAAAATTTTTCCTTTTAACTCTAACCCATAATTTTTGAGAACTAAAAGATCGAATTTCAAGTTTTGACCAATTTTAATAATTTGTTCATTACAAATCACTTTATAAAGCTCATCAATATACTTATCTCTCAAATCTAACTCTTTAGGAAAAGGGATATAATAAGCTTCATTAGCCTTCCAAGAAAAAGAAATACCAACTAATTCACAATCAAAAGTATTTAAAGAAGTTGTTTCAGTATCAAAGCAAACTTCGTCAAGTTTAGTAATTTTAATTATAAGGTCAGTTAAATCTTTTAAAGAATTAATAACTATATATGAATGATTTACATCACTAATAGACCTAAATCTCTTCTCCTCAACAACAGTACTAATTGGCATATTATCAAACAAAGTGGCTTGTTTAATTACTACCTTATTTAGTCTTGATGAGACTCGTTTTTCAAGATTAATAAAATTAAGCCGTTGAAATAGAGGTTTCAATAAATTCCAATCCGGTTTTTTGATAACTAATTCCGATGGATTTAAAGAAATCGGAACATTTGTAACGATTGTACACAATTCCTTAGATAAATTAATACTGTCTATATTATTAGATATATTTTCCTGAACCTTACCTTTAAGCTTATCCAGATTATTAAATAAGTTTTCAACTGTATTAAACTCTAGGAGCAATTTTGCAGCAGTTTTTTCGCCAATTCCGGGAGCACCAGGAACATTATCCGCCTTATCTCCCATAAGCGCAAGCATTTCGAGAAATTGCCCAGGGGAGTCGACCTCAAAATAATTTCTAATATTTTCAGTAGAGATTATTTCAGCATTTGAGCCAGCTTTTCCTGGTTTATGAATAAAAATATTTTTATCTAATAACTGAATATAATCCTTATCAGGAGTTACCATATAAACCTGAAAACCTTCCTTGGCAGCTGATTTTGCCATTGTTCCTATAACATCATCAGCCTCAAAACCTTCTACTTGAATTATAGGAATATTATATGCTTGCAGAACTTCTTTGATAATAGGAACAGATTTGATAATTTCTTCAGGAGTAGCGTCTCTGTTTGCCTTGTATAGAGGATATGTTAGATTTCTAAAACTTCCACCCGGCGGATCAAACGCAACAGCAAAATGTGTTGGATTCTCTTTTGATAATATATCTTCAATAGTATTTAAAAATCCGAAAATTGTTGATGTATTCAATCCTTCCGTATTAAACATCGGACTTTTGATAAAAGCATAGTACGATCTAAATATCAAAGCATAAGCATCAATAAGATACAATTTATTTAAAGAATTCATAAAGCAAAAAATTAGTTAGAATTGGAACATTTGCTAACACACTCAATAATATTAGACAAATTCACATGCTTTAGGAAATAATAAGTGTTTTTACCATCTCTTTTTGAACTTAAAACCCCTTTATCTTTCAATATTCCCAAATGATGAGAAGCAGTGGCTTGCTCAATTTTTAATAATTCATGTATCTCGGTAACAGTTAATTTTTTGCCATCTTCCAAACAATTAAGGATAGAAATTCTAAGGGGATGAGCAATTGCTTTAAGCATATTCGCAGCTGTTTCTAATTGTTCCGGTGTTAAATCACTAAACCTCATACAAATTCAACTATAAAACAAAATTATACATATAAATCTGTCATTCAATTATTTAAATAAACAGGAGGAAGTATATCAAAAAAATGAATGAATACAAATATAGGAATATAAATATCAATAAATAAATAACAAATTTACAGCTATTTAGTTGTTGAAACTCAATAACCATAAACTGCAACAACAGTTCTGAAATTGATTAGCAGTGTTGTGAATATTATAAAATTCATGTACGTTTGCCTTCTTTAAATCTATAACATGTCCGAACTGACAATAATAAAAGCGCCCATTAAGGACGAAATATTAAAATTTGACAATTATTTTAAAGCTTCCATTAAGAGCAAGATCCAATTACTCGATATAATTACAAATTTTATAATTCGAAAAAAGCGAAAACAATTACGATCTATGCTGGTATTTTTATCAGCAAAACTGTCAGGAGGAATTACAGAAAGCACATATATTGCAGCATCTCTTATTGAATTACTCCATACGGCAACATTAATTCACGATGATGTTGTAGATGAGGCATACGAAAAAAGAAGCTTTCTTTCAATAAATGCTCTCTGGAAAAGTAAAATAGCTGTGCTTATGGGAGATTATTTGCTCGCAAAAGGATTACTATTAGCAGTAAATAACAAATCTCACTCTCTGCTTGAAATAGTTTCAGATGCAGTTAAAGAAATGAGTGAAGGAGAATTATTACAAATTCAGCGTTCGCGGACATTAAATATGACCCAGGAAGAATATTTTGAAGTAATTCGGAAGAAAACTGCTACATTAATTTCAGCATGCTCAGCTGTTGGAGCAACCTCTGCTGCAGCAGATAAAGTAATTGTAGAAAAAATGAAATCGTTTGGATTGAATTTTGGAATGGCTATCCAAATGAAAGATGATTTATTAGATTATAAACATAAAGGGTTTTTTGGAAAACCTTCTAGTATTGACTTAAAAGAAAAGAAATTTACACTGCCTCTGATATATTCATTAGAAAATTCCAGTAGCGTAGACAAAAACAAAATTATCTGCATGATAAACCAGTCTAAGAAAAGTATTAATTTAAGCTTTATTCTTAATTTTGTACACAAAAAAGGCGGACTAGTTTTTACTGAGAAAACAATGATTATTTTTAAAAACAAAGCATTGGAAGATTTAAGTTTTCTTCCCGAAAGTAAAACGAAAGAAGCATTAGTTAAATTAGTTAATTATTCAATTCAAAGTAACTAATATATTTTTAAATACTTAAACGATTAATTCTTGCTAATATTTGCAATATCGACCTTACCAATTGATCAACTAAAAAGATAACAGGAAATATTAACTATTTGAAATATAATTCCAAATAATTATAGCCTTCTTCTCTCCTATTAGTTCTATTAAGTCCTCAAATTTCGAATTTTTTAGGCCATTGATAGATTTATACTTGTTCAAAAGTACTGATACAGTTTTCTCACCAACTCCTGGAATCGAATCCAATTGTGAATTAATCATCGAATTGCTTCTTTTGTTCCTATGAAAATTTATACCAAAACGATGCGCTTCATCACGTAATTGTTGAATAATACGTAATGTAACCGAACTCTTTTCCAAATAAATAGGTAATGAATCCCCTGGAAAATATATCTCTTCCAACCTTTTTGCAATTCCTATTATAGCAATTTTATCAAAAAGGTTGAGTTCTCTTAAAACTTCAACTGCAACACCTAATTGTCCTTTACCACCATCAATTATGATTAACTGAGGCAATGGTTTGCTCTCTTCCAATTGTCTCTTATATCTCCTATATACAATTTCTTTCATCGAGGAAAAATCATCTGGTCCTTCCACAGTTTTTATATTGAAATGTCTGTATTCAGACTTAAGTGGCTTGGCATTTTTAAAAACGACACAAGCAGCAACCGGATTAGTACCTTGTATGTTTGAATTATCAAAACATTCAATAAATATAGGCAACTCATTTAGATGCAAATCATGCTGAATTCGCTCGAGAATCTTATTGGCAGGCTTTTCCTGATACTTTTGATTCCTTTGCTTTTTAAGGTTTAACAAAAAGAACTTTGCATTGCGCTCCGATAATTCGAGTAATTTGCGTTTATCTCCTATTTTGGGACAAGTAAATAATACCCCAGGTAGTTCCGTACTAAATTGATATGGAACAATTAATTCAGGAGAATCACTTATAAACCTATTGCGTAATTCAAGTATTGAAAATAAAAGAATATCTTCAGCATCCTCATCTATTTTTAAATTAATTTCAACAGTATGAGCCATTAAAATTGCGCCGTCAACAACCTTAAGATAATTTACAGCAGCCAGATCGCCATCCTTAAAGATAGAAAAGACATCAACATTTTGAATAGAAGGATTAACAATAGTTGATTTACTTTGAAATTTCGTTAAAATTACAATTTTATTTTTAACAATATTAGCTTCTTCAAATTTAAATTCCTCCGAATAATTTTGCATTAATTCTTTTAAATAACTAGTTACGTGTGAAAGATTTCCTTTTAAAATATCTTTAATACGCAAAATATTATTTAAATAATCATTACTCGTCATTCGTCCCTCACATGGACCAAGACAATTGCCAAGATGAAACTCTAAACATATTTTATACTTCTTTAAACGAATTTGAGATTCACTTAAATTTAAAGCACAGGAACGAATTGGAAATAATTGCCTTATTAAATCAAGTAAAGTACGAACCATCATTCCCGAAGTATAAGGCCCAAAATACTGTGAACCATCCTTTACAATATTTCTTGTTGAAAAGACGCGCGGAAATGGCTCGTTCTTAAAACAAATCCAAGGAAACGTTTTATCATCTTTAAGAAGGAAATTATATCTTGGTTGATATCTTTTAATTAAATTATTTTCAAGAAGTAAAGCATCCTGCTCACTATTAACTATTATGTAATTAATATTAACAATCTTTTTAACTAATAACCAAAGTTTACGATTATCTGCATGATTTTTATGAAAGTAACTAGAAACCCGTTTCTTTAAATTAATCGCTTTCCCAATATAAATGATTTCCTCCGTGCTATCCAAAAATTGATATACCCCTGGTTTATCAGGAAGATTTGAAAGAATTAAAGAGATAGGACTATCCATTAATCAAAAAAGGTATTAGTAAAAGAAAACGATTGAAAATCGAACAATCCTTTATCGCTCAATTTTAATTCAGGAATAACAAGCAGAGCTAAAAATGAAAGTGTCATTACCGGAGAGTTTAATCTGCATCCATGCTCTCGAATATACTCAGAAATTTTAAGATATCTTGCAGAAACATCCTCAGCCGAATCATCAGACATTAAACCACCAATTGGAAGAGCCAAAAATAAAGATTCACCGTAAATTGAATAAGAAATTCCACCTTTATGAGAAATAACCTCATTAATAGCATTTGACACATCTGTTAAATCATCGCCAATTGCAATTATGTTATGACTATCATGTGCCACAGAGCTAGCGAAAGCACCTTTCATTGGCCCAAACCCTTTAACCAATGCTTTTGAAACACAAGAATTATCATACCTATTTTTAACAAATAATTTTTGAATTTCATTCTCATGTAAAAAATAATCAAAATTTTTCCCAATTGGAAAGAAAGATGCTTTTGTAGAGAGTTCCCCATCTTCAACTTCAATTACTCTGCACATTTTTCCAGAAGGAACAATCACCAACTCGCTCTCCTCCACATGAGAAGCATTAAAATTATTTATAGTTCGCTTTAATTTAAACAGTTTGCAGAAATCATCAGTTCTTTCTACCAAAACACCATCAACCCAGGTTTGAAGTATATTAAAATCAGTCAAATTATCGACAAAAATAAAATCAGCAAAATCATTCATGCGTAGCATCCCAATAGGCAATCCATAAAATTCAACCGGATTTTGAGTAACAATTTTAAGAATATTAAATAACGGAATCCCTAATTCTAAAGACCTCTTCACTAACAAATTTATATGCCCCCGAATAAGATCATCAGCATGTAGATCGTCTGAACAAAGCATCACTTTTTCAGCATGTGAAATCATTAGCGGAAATAAAGCCCTGAAATTTTTAGCAGAACTGCCTTCCCGAATTAAAACACGCATTCCTAAATTAATTTTCTCTAATGCCTCGTCAATAGTAGAGCATTCATGATCTGAAGAAATGCCATAAGAAATATACTTGGCCAACTTGTCACCAGATAATCCTGGCGCATGTCCATCAATAACTTTATTAAATTTTCCAGCTAAGGCACATTTCTTTAGAACCAACTCATCCCCATTAATAACTCCTGGAAAATTCATCATTTCTCCCAAAGCAACAATTTCGGGTATTCCTAACAGAAACTCAATATCTTTGTCATCCAAAACAGCACCAGAAGTCTCCATCTCAGTCGCGGGAACACAGGATGGTGCCGTCCAATTAAATTTCAATCGACTTCTCCTCCCCTCCTCAATCATAAAACAAACACCATCTACACCGCATACATTTGCTATCTCGTGAGGGTCAGAAACAACACCAATAGTCCCATGCGACAATGCTATTCTACCAAATTCTATTGGAGACAAAAGAGAGCTTTCAATGTGCACATGCGCATCTATAAATCCTGGCAAAATGAACCCTTCCAGTTTTTTATTCACTCGAATGATTTCAATGATTCTGTTTTTTGAAATCACCAGTCTTGCCGGATAAATTTCCTGCAAATGAATATCAACTAAATTACCCTCGACAAACATCGTTTAATTTAATATTAAAATAACGAAAGGATTCGCACTAGACTATTTGTTCCACGTGGAACAATTTTTCATAATATATGTTCCACGTGGAACATTATCTTCCCAAATGTACTAAAAGTACATTAATATCCGAAGGGGTGATTCCGGAAATTCTTGAAGCCTGTCCAATGGAAGCTGGTTTGATTTTGGATAGTTTCTGCCTGGCTTCAGTAGATAAAGAATTTAGACTTTTATAGTCAAACTCTGAATTAATTTTAATGGTCTCTAAACGCTTAAGTTTTTCGGCAATCCCTTTTTCCCTATCAATGTATCCAGAATATTTAATAAGTATTTCAGCCTGTTCAATAGCTTCGCCAAGTAAATTATCAGAATCATTTTCTGAATCATAATTAAGCTTAATAGCTTTCAAAAAATCGTAGATCTCTATCTGAGGTCTAGTAAGAATATCAATAGCTTTAACAGTTTGCTTAATAGGCGAAGTGCCATTCTCCGCAAGAAATCCATTTATTTCTTCAGGCCTAACGCTTAAGGTTCGCAATTCGCAAGTGATCTTGTTAGCAATACATTTTTTTTTGTTGAGATATGTTAATCTTTCCTTCTTTGCCAACCCAAAATTATAAGAAACTGGTGTTAATCTACTATCAGCGTCATCCTGTCTCAATAACATTCTATATTCTGCTCTTGAGGTAAACATTCTATATGGCTCATCAACACCTTTAGTAATTAAATCGTCAATTAAAACACCAATATACGCTTCACTTCTTTTAAGAACAATTGGATCTTTCTGCAGAACTTTTAAAGAAGCGTTGATTCCAGCCATTATTCCTTGAGCTGCTGCTTCTTCATAACCAGTCGTACCATTAATTTGTCCTGCGAAAAATAAATTACTTAGACCCTTAGTTTCTAACGTAAGATTCAATTGAGTAGGAGGATAGTAATCATATTCAATAGCATATCCGGGACGATAAATTTTAACATTCTCCAACCCTTCAATTTTTCGAATAGCTTCATATTGAATTTGCCAGGGTAAAGAAGATGAAAAACCATTAATATAATATTCATTTGTAGTAAGACCTTCGGGCTCCAGAAATAGCTGATGCTTGTCTTTACTTGCAAAGGTGACAATTTTATCTTCGATACTTGGGCAATACCTGGGTCCAATCCCTTTAATCCGTCCAGTATATAAAGGCGACTCAACGAATCCCCGTTCTAAAACTCTATGAACTTCCGAATTCGTATAGGTAATATAACAAGGTTTTAGATTTGGCTGATTTGTAATATACGGTAAAAAAGAAAATTTTCCGCTGTTAATATCCCCCTGTTGACTTTCCAATTTAGAAAAATCAATAGTCCTACCATCAATCCTGGCTGGTGTTCCCGTTTTCATCCTACCTACTTCAAAACCATTTTCTGCTAACTGTTCTGAAATACCTTTTGACGATGGTTCGGAAATTCTCCCACCTTCGGAAGTGTTCTTACCAACATGAATAACACCATTTATAAAAGTACCATTCGTAAGAATAACTGTTTTACCTGAAAATTTAACCCCCAATTTAGTAATTACCCCATGAACCACTTTATCTTGGATCACCAATTGACAAACAGTATCTTGCCATAAATCCAAATTTGGCAAAGATTCTAAAGTTTCTCTCCATTTAAGAGAAAATTGAATTCTGTCACATTGAGCTCTAGGACTCCACATTGCTGGGCCTTTAGAACGATTTAACATCCGAAATTGAATAGTAGTTAAATCAGTTATTATCCCGGAATACCCACCCATAGCATCAATTTCCCTAACAATTTGACCTTTAGCAATACCACCCATAGCAGGATTACATGACATTTGTCCAAATTTTGTCATATCCATTGAAATCAGAAGTGTTCTCACTCCCATATTAGCAGCTGCAGCTGCAGCTTCACATCCAGCATGCCCTCCCCCAACAACAATAACATCGTACTCTAAAATCATTTTAGCTATTTAACATGGATAGACACAGATTTTCAATATTTCGCATTTCAATTATTTCAGTTTTAGATTTATCCTTAAAACCTAATAGATGTAATAAGCCGTGAACCATAACACGATTTAGTTCATGATAAACGTCAACATTAAATAAACTAGCATTTTCAACAACACGATCTAAGCTAATAAAAATATCTCCACTTATAACATCACTATTGTTATAATTGAAGGTAATAACATCAGTAAAATAAAAGTGTTTTAGATATTTTTGATTAATTTCAAGAAGCCGACTATCATCACAGAAAATAATAGAAATATTGCCCGGTTTTTTATTATAATTTAAAATGATTTCTTTGAACCATTTAATAGACCTTCGCTTATAAGGAAAGCGAAATGTAGTAATTTCGTTAAATACAAGAATTGCCAATTTAAATTTTAAAGATTAATTCAACCCTGCTTCCATTTTCCAAAAAATTGATTTTATCAGAAAGTTTTTCCATTAAAAAGACACCTCGACCATTAATGTTTTCAATATTCTCAGGTGCTGTTGGATCAGGAATGCTTGCAAAATCAAAACCAGGTCCTTGATCCTTTACAGAAATTTTTAATTCGCTTTCAACAATTATACAATTTATGTTAACAAGCTTACTCTCATCTAATTTATTGCCATGCATTATAGCATTATTTGCAGCTTCTAAGGTAGCAATCAGAATATTTCCATATATTTCAGAAGAAAGGTTGCACACTGTTGAAATCTCATCAATAAGCTTTTCTACAACTCTTAAATTATCAATTTTAGAGGAAATATTTAATGTCTTTTCCATCATTTAAATTTTTTCTGCATTATACCGAATTCTAATAAATATGTTACAAACATCCTTAATTTTAGGTAAAATTAATAATTAAAAGAAATAAAAAAAATCAGTTTTTTCCTAACCAAATCTGAGGATTTAATTTATTGGCTTCTTCCCAAATTTCAAGGTGCAAAATTGATGAATTTGAACTAATATCAGAGTATAAGGCTCCAATTTCCTGTTTCGCTTTAATCTTGTCACCTGGTTTAACCCTAACATTTACCAAATTCTGATACACGGTTAAAAACTCGCCATGCCTAATTATTATTGTATAATTAGCACCTAAAATAGAAAATACTTTTTTTACTTCTCCTTCAAAGATCGAAAAAACCTTAGCATTTGAATATGTACTAATATCAATCCCGTTATTTCTAACTTTAACTCCCTTTAAAATAGGGTGCTCCTGTTCGCCAAACGTATTTACAATAACCCCTTTTTCAGTAGGCCATGGCAATCTACCTCTGTTTTCTTTAAAATTCCCACTAACAATATTCATTTCATTAAGCGACTTTGCAACAATCGTTTTTCTCCTTTCTCTTTCACTTAATATTAAATTTTCAACCTCCTTTTGTAGCTTATTAGCAATTCTAACCTTTTCTTCAAGTTCTCTTTTTAAAGAGGCTTCCTTTTTCTTCAATTTTTCAAACTCAGTCTTTTGAGAATTTTTTTCTGATCCAAGCTGAATAATTTCCTTTTCCTTTGATTTTAAAAGTTTTTGTTTCGTCTTTTTAGAAACTTCAAGCATAACCTTTTTTTTGCTCAAATTCTCCCTAATTTCATTAATAGTAGCCAGCTGCTTTTTCCTAAAAAAAGAATATTGCTTAATATATTTCAACCTCTTATAAGCTTGATCAAAACTTTGCGCAGAAATAATATAGGTAATAAAATTGCCTTTTTTGTGCTTTTTATATGCTACAAAAATCATCCTTGCATATATTTTCTTTATAATTTCAACATCATATTCGATAGCGTTAATTAAAATTTGTTGTTCCGTAATTTCATTATCACTAAATTCAATTTCATTCGATAAATTACCAATAAGAGTGTTGCGATTAATAATTTGAGATTCTAACAACTTGAGCTTTTCGACAGAATTTATCTTAGATTTGCTAACCTCATTAAGAATAGATTGAGTATTTTCAATCTCTTTAAGCGTTTCTTTTCTTTTCTTTTCAAGATAATCTTTTTGTTGACCAGAAATATCTGAAAGAATCAAAAGAAAAACAATAATATATTTTAATCTAATCATCGAGTGTAAAATTAATAATCTGAAAATTCAAATATTTTAAAAGATTAAACTTTTCAACTCTATCCAATTTCTTATTAAGAACAGTAAATTTAATAATATCAGGATTATTATTAATTCCAAAGATCACACTGAATTTAGTTGTCCTTTTACCTTTCAATTTCTCGACATTAACTTGTTTAATTAATTCAGGATTTAAAACAGCTAATTCAATTTCACCAGAACTTCTATATAACAAATTAATAAATAAATATATAAACAGTGAATCCGAGTTGCTATTATTCGATTCAAAAAAACTCTTGCAATGAAACAGGATATCTTTAGAATAAAAGTGAATTCGCCTACTATTAATTAAATCAATTAAAACAACACTATCAGATTCAAAATAAATCTTCAACACATTTCTCCCAATAGGACCGTACAAATTAAAAAGTACATAAGAGGATGCTGTTGTAAAAAAACCATTAACAGAACCATAATTACTTCCAAGAGAATAAGAAACTTCAATTTTACGGGTACTATCAATTTCGTGAACAATAAAGCTTTTTTGCCCCGTACAGGCTAGTAAAAGAAAACAAAGGGAAAAGAAAAACCAATTCATCATTTCCTATTCCTTTAAATTCATAATTTTTAAAATTTCATTATAATGATTTTGAACATTAATATCGGATTTACCGCCTAAAACCAAAGCTTTTTTTATAACTTCATAAGCCTCCTCATACTTTCCCAATTTAAAGAGTATCCAACCATATGTATCAAGATAATTGAAATTCTTTGTATCCATAATAATACACTTATAACTCATCTCTTTTGCTCTCTCAAGAGAATCATTGTTTGCAGCAAGATAAAAACTATAATTATTTAAAACATAAAAATTATAGGGATTCACTTCTAAAACTTTATCAAAATAACTAAAACAAGTTTTACTATCTCCGAGTTTATAATATGACTCACCTGCCAGAATTAATAATTGTTCTTCATAAGTTTTTCGTTCATTAAGGAAGTTAATTCCGTTAATAAAAGAACCAGCTGCTTCTCGAAACATATGCTTTTTAAAATATCCAATACCTCTATAATAGTAAATAAAATCAGTTTGATCCCCATCTTCAATTCGCTTATCGGTAATACTTATCAACTCATCCAAACGATTTTCCAAATTAAGAATCATTAAATAAAGATCAAGATTTTCAGCATCTAATTTTTGATTATAATAAAATTCCAAGATATCAGAAGCATCCTTAATAAAGCCTGAACCAATAAATACATCAGCAAGATTTTTCAAATCAATTTCATTATCTAAATGATTAAATAGCCAGTTCTTCAAAGAAACTATAATGTCTTGCTTACAATTCAGAGAAATATCTTTTAATTTTAAAGTATTAATAAGAAATATAATCTCATTTTCAGACAATTGATCATCATTAATTAATTTATCAAAAACAATTTTTTCAACTTCTCCAGGCCTATTTGTCTCAGAAAAAAAAGTTGCTAATCCAATAATAGCAATTTCATTTAAGCTATCCCTTCTTAAGAGTTCTTTATAAGTTCTCTCCCCTTTTTCAATCTTTCCAATAGATTTATAATGTTCAGCTAATAACCCCAAAAATTTATATTCTGTAGGTAGTTTTTTGAAAATTCGTTTTAAAGTCATCTCCGCATTATGATACCGCTTAAGTTTTCGTTCAATTTGAAATTTTGTTATTGCTAACTCTTGATTCTTCTTATCATCCTTTAATAATTCCTTAATAATTTTATATGAATTATTATATTGAGCATTTTCGAAATACAATGCAGCAAGATTATACTTAAACCTAAAATTGTTAGGATTTCGACGAACAATAATTTTATATTGCATAATCGAACTATCAATATAATTACTTCTTTTATAAAGAGTTGCTAAATCTAGGCGATACCAATTATTTCTTTCATCATATTTCACAGCAAGTTTGCAATACTCTAATGCTTTTTCTAGCTGGTTGTTCTTTAAGTAAATTTCAGAAACTAGGTAGTATGCTGCAGAACTAGAAGGATTTACATCCAAACATTTAAAAAGTAGAGCTAATGCTTGACTATAATTCCCAAATAGCTTTTGTTTTGTGGCTTCAGTAAAAGCATAATTATAAGTAATACTAGATTCCTCATCATTTCGAAATACAGTTTTCTTTTTTGAAAGATGATTAAAAACGCTACATGACGAGAGTAAAACTAAAAGAACTATAAAAGAAAATAATTTCATATTATTTACCTGTATGACCAAAACCACCAATGCCTCGAGAGGTCTCAGAAAGCTCAGAAACTTTCTCCCAAGTACAAATTTCATATTTAGCAACAACCATTTGTGCTATACGGTCTCCATTCTTAACCTCAAAATCTTCACTTCCTAAATTAATAATAATAATACATACTTCCCCACGATAATCAGCATCAATAGTGCCTGGTGAATTTAAAACCGTAATTCCATTCTTAATAGCCAAGCCACTTCTTGGTCTAATTTGAACTTCATAGCCAACCTCTATTTCTAAATATAAACCGGTTGAAATTAATTTTCGCTCACCAGGCTTTAAAATTTCAGGTTTACTTAAAAAAGCGCGAATATCCATTCCTGCAGAATGTGAAGTAGAATATTCGGGTAACGGATTAAGTGAATTATTAATAACTTTTATAATCATAAAATTAAAAACTAAATAAAAAATAGAAAAATAAATAGAATCTGCCTCAAAACTAATAGCAATTTAAATAGGAAAGAAAATTATAGACTAGTTTTTATAAACAAAAAATATTCATTACTAAACAATTAGTTAAGATAAATTCTTTAATCTCTATTTAGATATGCCCTTTGGGTAAATTAAGAAAGTCATCTACATTGTTTACTGAAAATTGAAACCCATTACCTAATAAAACACTAGGTAAAACATTCGGGTTACTTTCAAATAAAGTAACTGTTTTTCTCAGGAATATTTTTAATATCCTTAGAGGAACAAAAGTAATTACTCTAATTAATTTGAATTTCTTAATATTATTATAAAGCGAATAATAACTAACAGATTTAGGACTGGTTATATTTACAACTCCATAAAGATGCTTATTAATAATAAATTCGATAGCTTTTAAAAGATCTCCAATATAAATAAAAGATAAAAATCCCTTTCTATTATCGGGTACTATAATAGAATTCAAAATTTTATATCTTAATAAATTAAAGAAAAACCCATACTTAAAGTCCAGTACAATCCCTAAACGAACAATAGAAACATTAATATTTTTAGATTTATTAAGATTAGCCTCAAACTCCCAACATCTACAAACATAAGCAAGATAAGAATCGCTAAAGCGAACTGAAAATTCATCATGAACACCTCGATTATCATAAATACCAATAGCGGAAAAACTAATTAAATGAATTTCTTTATCTGTAATTAAATCTAAAGTGTTAACAAGACATTTGGTGGTATTAACCCTGCTCTCCAGAATCTTTTTACGTTTGGCAGAAGTCCATAATCCAAAAATATTTTCTCCAGCCAAATTAATAACAATATCACAATCCTTAATAAGTTCAAACAAATATTCAGGATTAAAATATGTAACTCTGGGAATTTTAATAATTTCATATCCTTCCTTTCCCAGAAAATCCAATAAAACAGAACCTATGAAACCGCTACAACCGTTTATGGCAATTTTTTTCATAATTTTACTTTTTTAAAAACTAAGATATGAAGCGATATATACTATCAATGCTATTTTTAATTCTCTTAACAAATAGTAAAGCTAATATACCCTTAAAAGATACAACTTCTCTTGTTACTATTGAAACTAAATTTGGAGAAATAACCATAAAATTATATAATGAAACCCCACTTCATAAAGCCAATTTTATCAAATTAATTCAAGATTCAATTTATGTAGATTTATTGTTTCATAGGGTAATTAAAGGATTTATGATTCAGGGGGGAGACCCTGACTCGAAAAATGCAAAACCTAATCAATTATTAGGAGAAGGTGGATTAAACTATACAGTCCCAGCAGAGTTTAATAAGACTATTTTTCATAAAAGAGGTGTCCTAGCAGCAGCTCGCGAATCAGATAAGAGTAACCCTTTAAAAGCTTCCTCCTCAACACAGTTCTATATAGTTCAGGGAAAAAAATTTACACTATCGCAATTATCCATGTTAGAGCAGAAAAGAAACCAATTAATTTTAAATGAAAAGGCAAAGCTATTCTTTGAATTTGAACAAAAACAACAAACCGATACCTCGAAAATAAATATTAAAATATACCAGGATAGTTCACTAAATAAAGCCCAAAGATATCTGAAAGAAAATCCGTTAAGTTTTACAGAAGAACAAAAGCATGCATATACCAACGTAGGAGGAGCTCCCCATTTAGATGGAAATTACACAGTATTTGGAGAAGTAACAACAGGAATCGAAATAATAGATATAATTGCTAACTTGCCTACCGATCAAAATGATAGGCCTAAAGAGGATATAAAATTTAAGATAAAAATTAAATAATTATGATAGAACAAATTGAATCATTTTTAAAAGAAGCAGAAAAATACAAAATAACGAGTGCTTTAGAACTGGAAGAATTTCGCTTAAAATATTTAAGCAAAAAAGGACTATTAAATACATTATTCGAGGAATTTAAAACAGTTACCCTTGAAAAGAAAAAAGACTTTGGTAAAAAACTGAACGACTTAAAAACTTATACTTCTGATAAGTACCAAAATTTTAAAGAAAGTCTGGATTCAACAAGCGAAGGGTTAAAAACTGACTTATCCCTGACAGGGGAAGCAATTAAACTTGGAACAAGGCATCCTGTTTCAATTATAAGAAACGAAGTAGTTTCAATATTTGAACGCTTAGGATTTACAGTTAGCGAAGGCCCAGAAATAGAGGATGATTGGCATGTATTTTCAGCACTTAATTTTCCCTTGGAACATCCCGCCAGGGATATGCAGGATACTTTTTTTATTCAAAAAACTCCCGATATTCTTTTAAGAACTCATACATCATCGGTTCAGGTGAGAGTTATGGAAAATACTCAGCCTCCCATACGAATGATAATGCCAGGCAGGGTTTTTAGAAATGAGGCAATTTCAGCACGTTCCCATTGCATGTTTCATCAGGTGGAAGGTTTATTTATAGCAGAAAAAGTTTCATTTGCAGATTTAAAACAAACGTTGTTATTTTTTGCAAAAGAAATGTTTGGTTCTGAAACAGAAATTCGGTTGCGACCTTCTTTTTTTCCATTTACGGAACCATCTGCTGAAATGGATATATCGTGTAATTGCAAAGGAAAAGGATGTAATTTATGTAAATACACCGGTTGGCTTGAAATATTGGGCTGTGGAATGGTCGATCCAAATGTCTTAGACTTTTGTGGAATAGATTCAACCAAATACACCGGATTTGCATTTGGAATGGGCATTGAAAGAATAGCCCTTCTAAAATATCAAGTTAAAGATATTCGAATATATTTTGAGAACGATGTTAGATTTCTAAATCAATTTAAACCTAGTATCTAAAAAAACGCAATAAAAATGAGTTATAGAATTTGAATTTCATAACTCATTTTTATTGCATCTCTATAATTAGCATTTACTCCGCAATATTTGTCACGGGAAAGGTTTACAGCTTTTTCCAGTTTTTCCAATTCTAAATTATTTCCTTTAAATTCATAAATAACGTTCATTTCATTAAATTTCTTCGGATGTTCGTCATTCATCAAACCTTGAATTTTAACATTAAAATATTTAACATCTACCTTCATTTTCTTTAAGATAGAAATTACATCCATTCCCGTGCAACCTCCCAAAGCAACCATCATTAAGGCTTTTGGCCTGGGGCCCAAATCTTCCCCACCAACATCTTCAGAAGCATCCAAAACAATTGTATGGTTACCAAGAGTAGTACTAAATTTCATATTTTCGCTCCATGTAACATTTACTTCAGTTTTCATAAAAAGACAATTTATATAATTCAGACATTAATTTATTTTTCAATCAATTACTTCATTAGTAAATTTAACCTTTTTTTCGCAATTTTGTTCTATCTTGTAAATACATAAATTCATTAAAAGTATGAGGCAAACAGCAATTCAACACAATATTGAGGATTGTAATATAATTAATGCCCCGCTATTTAAACACCTTACAGGCGAAGAGGCCGACAGGGTCAACGCTGAAAAATCTCCTGGTTTTTATAAAAAAGGTACATATATTTATCACGAAGGAAATCGAATAAACGGTTGTTATATAGTATTTAAAGGTATTCTAAAAATATATAAAACGGGGATTGATGGAAAAGAACAAATAATTCGCTTTGCAAAACCATACGAAATAATAGGATTTCGTTCTGTTTTGAGTGGCGAATTAGCTTGTACTACGGCAAAAGTAATGGAAGATAGTACTTTATGTTATCTACCCCAAGATAGTTTATACTATTTAGTAAAAAATAACGGAGCCTTTTCACTGGAATTAATGCAACTAATTTGCCGAGAATTAGGAGAAGCAAATGAATACATAACTGACATTGCTCAAAAAACTGTTCGGGAACGGTTAGCAGAAATTTTAATACATTTAAAAGAAAATTTTGGTTTAGACAACGAAAACGTTTTACAAATTTCTCTTACCCGCGAAGAATTAGCTAATATAGTAGGAACCGCAACAGAATCGGTTATACGTCTACTTTCCGAATTTAAATCAGATCATTATATCGACATAGACGGAAGAAAAATTAAAATATTAAATTTTACCGCACTGCAAAAGCTCGCTAATCTTTAAATAATTTAAATTGAGATTCTTCTTTAGTTAAATTAAAACATTTGTAAGAGAGATCCGTAACTTCACGACCACGGGGAGTTCGCTTTATAAAACCTTCCATAATTAAAAAAGGTTCGTATACTTCTTCAATAGTACCGGCATCTTCTCCAATAGCCGTAGCAATAGTATTTAAACCAACCGGACCACCTTTAAATTTCTCAATAAGCGTCCGTAGAATTTTATGGTCCATTTCCCCCAAACCATTCGAATCAATATTAAGTGCATCCAGGGCGTATTTAGTAATATCTATATCAATAACACCATTACCCTTAACTTGTGCAAAATCTCTTATCCTGCGAAGCAATGCATTACAAATCCGGGGTGTTCCACGACTTCTTCTGGATATTTCATAACAGGCGTCATCATGAATTGCAACATTCAATATCTTGGAAGAACGCTTTAATATACCCTGAATAACCTCGATTGAATAGTATTCCAAATGACAAGTAATACCAAATCGAGCACGCAACGGACTAGTTAGTAAACCAGATCGGGTAGTTGCACCTATTAAAGTAAAAGGATTTAAATTTAATTGAATTGATCGCGCATTAGGCCCTTTATCTAAAACAATATCAATAACATAATCCTCCATAGCAGAATATAAATACTCCTCCACAACAGGACTTAAACGATGAATTTCATCAATAAATAAAACATCATTCTTTTCAAGATTAGTTAAAATACCAGCTAAATCGCCAGGTTTATCTAAAATTGGACCGGAGGTTATTCTAATATTCGAATTGAGTTCATTGGCAATTATATTGGATAACGTAGTTTTTCCTAGACCCGGAGGACCATGCAATAAAACATGGTCTAACGCTTCATTTCGCAATTTAGCAGCATGAACAAAAACCTTTAAATTATCAACAACCTGCTTTTGACCAGCAAACTCATTAAAACCAATGGGCCTTAGCTTTGAATCAACCTCAATATCAATATTCTTATTAATTTCATTATTATAATCAAAACTATCCATGTACTATTTAGCTTTAACTTCAGCAACTTTTACACCATTAATCTTTTTCTCCAAATTATTCTCATACGCAATGGTTATAGTGATAACACCTAGTTCGTCATATTTCTTCCAAACTTTTTCTTTAATACCGTTTACGTAAAATTGTTCTTCCTTAATTTTACCATTATCGTAATAAATAAAAAACTTACCATCAGGAATACCCTGAATATAATTGCCTTCCTGTTTTAGAACACCATTCAAATAATACTCTTTCCAAATACCTTCCTTTAACCCGACAGCATATTTTCCCTTTTCTATAAAATCACCAACTTTTAAAATCCAATCACCTTCCTTTTCGCCTTCAATAAAATTTCCAAAGGTAATTGTATCACTTTTTTCATTAAATTCAACAAACTTTCCTTCTCTCTTTCCCGATAAATATTCCTCAATACGAAGTGTTTTTCCATCTTTATAAAACCATTTCCATTCCCCATCCAAAGAACCATTATTAAAATTTCCTATCTGTTCAGGTTTACTGGCGCTAAAAAGAAACTTCCACTCCCCTACCTGTCTGTTATTTTTAAAATTCCCCTCAGAACGCACCTCACCATTTTCATAAAAATTTTTCCAAAAACCTTCCTTTTTTCCATCCTCAGTTAAAAACCCTTCACTTAAAACAATACCAGTATCACTATAGATTTTTGAATTCTCAATTTTACCATCTTCATTGTAAAATTTATGTATACCAATTGGAACCTCTTTTTTATAATACCCTTTCCTTTTAACATTTCCATTACTATAATACTCAATTTTCTCTTCTAAGGTAAATTCTTCAGATTTTTCAGGTTGCTTAAGATTACCCTTATCATAAACTAAAGCTAGAGAAAGCTCACCATTTTCTTTATAATCTTTCGAATAACCGTTAATAGTATCATTTTCATAATTCTTTTCATTTCTCACCTTACCGTTATTATACAAATCAATCCATTTCCCTTGTTTAAGTCCTTTTTCATTATACCTATTCACATATTGTTTATCAATCATATAATCATTAAAAAACTCATAAAGCGTAATAATTTGTCCATTCGAATTAAATTCTTTTCCAGTCCCATTCTTCTTACCATTCTTAAAATTGATAATTTCCTTTATTGTGTTATTCTCAAAATAATAATACGATAACCCTTCCCGCTTATCATTTACAAACAATTCCTTAGATTTTAAATAATTTACATTTCCAACATTTAAAACTGTACTAACTTCATATTTATATTGATATCCATTTTTCTTACCCAACACATAATTAATTTTTTCGGTCGTATCTCCCTTTTCATCATAAAAAATCCAAGTACTATCCAATAAAAAATTACGTCTGTTACCTTCCGATTTTTTTACTCCATTGACATAATAAGTTTTCCAGTATCCATCTGGTTTTCCATTAATCATATTCCCTTCACTGGAAATTTGACCATTTCCATATAATATTTTTGCGTACCCATTTTGAACATTATCAACCTGGCTGAAAACAACCTGGCTAAAAAATAACAGAGGAATTATAAATTTTTTCATTTTTTAATATTTCTTGAAATATCAAGCATTCGCATAATAGGTCTTCTTGCTTTTTCCATTAAAGCAACATCCAAATTTATCTTATATGAATCACTTTTTAAAGAATTATATATTTTATTTAAATCAATTAATTTCATAAACTGACAATCGTTACACGCACAGGTAGAATCGTTAGGAGG